>CACXDF010000075.1 GCA_902766325.1 uncultured Eubacteriales bacterium
AAAGGATCGAGCATCGTTATCATATCGGGTAGCATGTAAGAAGGAATGAGTCCGCATTTATAGGCGGTGATAAGAAGATTGGCCGCGCCGATGGACATCATACCGCCGTAAGAGTGTCCGAATAAGTGGATAGACGAGGCATCGTAGGAAGCAAGATCCTTAAAAAGATCGTAATAATAAGCGCAGAAGATCTCTATGACGGAAGCGTCGCTGACGTCTTCTTCTTCCCAATCGCCCCAATCCCAATCGGTTTTTTCGGGATTGTTAAAGACGACTCTTTGCCAACGGGCGCCGTGGTATGTCGTATTACCTCTTTTCCAGTCATAATCGGACAACCATACCTTGTTTACGATAGATCCGACGTTCATATTTTCTTCGCCAGAATAGGTGCCCCAATGGAACGCGAGGACGTTATATTCGGCTGCGTACAGTTCCGGCATATCGGCGAACGCGCCGCCGCCCATGCCGTGAGTGGAAACGAAGGTCGGTTTGCTCATATCGAAGAGCGCTTTGCCCTGTTCGGTATTCGTTCGTACCCAGCCGCCGGTGCTCGCATTATAGATCCACATGCCGAGCCTTGTGTCGAAAATGCCTTCCGGGAAGTAAATGTCGTCCAGAGTGCGAAGCTTTTCCATCTTATTATTGCCTTCGTATTCCAATCCGATCGCCGTCAAAGTTTTATCCCGAAAAACGGGAGCGGGAGTATTGTTTTTATCGTTACAAGCCGCTATGCTCAACAGAAGTGCGAGAAGCAGGGCGCAAGAAGTCAAGATCATCAAAAATTTTTTCATAATTTACTCGGTTTCTCCTTAAAGATGCGAAGTAAGCGATAATATTGTAACATATTGCGCGCGCTAATTCAAGAGCATATTATTTTAACGTCGCTATAATTTCGTTTGCGAACATCTCGCCCAGTTTGATCGCGCTCGTCGAGTCGTAGTGAGCCAGATCCGGCTGCTTTTCCGGTTCTTGCCGATATTCCAGCCCGGCGGCGATCGTATCGAGAAAGACGTAGTTCTCTATTTCGGAAGCGTTTTTCTTTTTGGCGTCGTTGATCTTTTCGTAGAGGCGCCAGTAGGGGCTGTCGGAAATGCCTGCGTCAACGAAAAGGATACCCTTTTCCGAAGCGTAATCGGAAAACTCTTTTCGAACGTCGCGGATAAGATTTGCCGATCGCTTTCCGTAGGCGGAAGCGGCCGGTTCCTCCGCGTCCGATTCTCCTTGCATCCAGCACATCGCGCAGATTTTCGGGTCGTAATTTTTTCGTTTCAGATATTCAAGACAACTTTTGGTGAAATTCACGAAAGCTTCGTACAGATCCCCCGTTTTTCCGTTTGAAGACGGCGGAAGCCATTGCGTGTGCAGATTGCTGCCGCCCCAGGCGTACTTGACGATATAGATCGTTTCGTCGGGGAAGGCCCTGCTCAGCGCGTCCGCCATGCCCAATTCGGGACCGTAAAACTCCGCCTTGCACCCTTCTTCCGCCGAGAGGTGGACGAAGGACCCGCCGGAAGACGCGGCGCCGTTATTGTTGACGTAATTGATCATTACGTTGTCGTAGCCTTGAGAATAGCGTAAAAAGTCCTCTTCGGAAACGTTCTTCTTCAAATAAGAGACGCGAGCGACGCCTTCGGCGTTCGATTGACCGTTCAGAAGAACCACTTTGACCTTTTGTCCGTTTCCTTTTTCCAGGGTATCCCGAACGCAGAAGTCTTTGACGACGGGACAAACGCTCGGAGCCAGAGCGAAATAAAGGACGACGCCGATATAAGCGAGACCGTAAACGGAAGCAAAGACGACGTATCCCGCTTTTTCGGACGCCTCGCAGTTACCGCGGACGACGGTGATAAGAAGAAGAGAGAACACGATCGCGCCGAGGATAGCCGCCGAGACGTTATATCCCGTCGGCCCGCCCTTTTTGACGGTGATAAAACAAAGGGCGAAAAAGTAAGCGGCTATTATGGGAAGCGCGCATATCGCCCAACGGGCGATAAAAGCCTTATCCGAAATGCCTGCCGGCGATAAAAACGCCGTAACCCAAGCGCCGAACACGGCGATCCCAACGCCTATCGCAACGGCGAGCAACGCGGCGCGAAGATTGCTCCACGCGCCGAAATAAAGACGTCGGAAAAAGAATTGAAGAGCGGCGAGAAGCAGGACGGATCCGAATCCGCCGAGCCAAAAGAAGACCTGACTGTTCATAAGAGCGTTCGCCATAAGACCCTCCGACCGTTAAGCAAGCGGGACCCAGACTTTCATGTCCGATTCTCCGCGATTTGCGAAAGTGAAATAAGGCGTAAAGCGAAGCGTTTTTTCTTTCGCGGAACATTCGCCTTGGTAATAAGTCGCGTCGGCTGTCAGCTCTTTGCCGGTCACGTCGATAAAAGGCAGAGGCGAAAGATCGCTCTTTACTTCGGTAAAAGGCCCCGAGCAGACCGCCGCGAGAGGCGCGAGGTCTCCGTTGTCTTTTTCTTCCAGACAGTAAACGACGGGACCGCGTTGCAGAGCGACTTTATTGCGGTTTTCTTTGCAAAGCGGGTGCGTCTTAACGAAAAACGGCGTCATATCGAGCGTTAATTCCAGTATGAAACCGGAGTCGACCTTTAACGTAACGTAACCGTTTTTCGGCTCGGCGTCGACAAGTTTGCCGTTCAAAGAAAGCGTCGCTTTTTTACACCAAGCGGGTATGCGTACGGAAAAGAAACCTTTTCCGTAATTTTTTCCGCGGACGACGATCTTGTCTCCGACGGGATAGTCCGTTTTTACGCATAAAGCGTTGTTTTCACAAGCGATGAACTGGTGCAGGACGATTTCGTTTTCGTTTTCGGTAAAGATATAATCGCCGATGGACGCGACGGTGCGGTTGATATTGGGAGGACAACAACTGCACCCGAAGACTTCTTGCCGTTGCCATTGAGGCAGGCGCGGCTTTTTGCGGATGGTGCGGCTACGGGTAAGATCGGTCTTGCATATCTCCAACGGGTTTTCGTAGAAAAAGGCTTTTCCGTCCAAAGACGTGGAAGAAAGGAGATTGTTGTACATGATCCGTTCGATCACGTCGGCGTAGCGGCCGTCTTTTTCGAGCAAGAGCATACGCTTGCAGAACATCATAAAAGAAATGGCGGCGCAACTCTCGGAATAAGCGACGTTGTTGGGCAGGTCGTACGGAATGGTAAAACATTCTCCGTTGTGATCGCTGCCGATGCCGCCGGTCACGTACATTTTTTTGCAGGCGTCCTCAAAGAGGCGCTTGCAAGCGGAAAGCATTTCTTTATCGCCGCTCACGCGCGCCATATCGGCCATGCCGCAATATAGGTACATCGCGCGCACAGCGTGGCCTTCGGCGGAAGTCAGTTCCCGCACGGGGACTTCGTGCTGATCGTAAGCGTTATTGAACATTCTGTACGTTTTTTCTTTGACCGTTCCGCGCATATTCAAGAAGAATTCCGCCATATCTTTGTATTTTTCTTTTCCCGTCGCATCGTACATGCGATAGAGCGCAAGCTCGATCTCTTCGTGACCGGGAGTGGAAAACGCCGTGTTCTTTTTGATCAAGAAGCGTTTGCGGATATGGTCGGCATACTTTTCCGCCACATTCAAAAGGGCGTCTTTTCCCGTTGCCTGATAATATGCGACAGCCGCTTCCATAATGTGTCCCGCGCAGTACAATTCGTGATCGGGACGGAAGCAAAACTTCGGCAAAAAGGGTCGACGCTGGAAATAGGAGTTGAGATAGCCGTTTACTTGCTGACGCTTTTTAAACAGAGCGATCACCTCGTCGCATAGTTTTTCCAATTCGGGATAGTCGGCGCGATTCGTGTGGAGAACGTAGGCCGCCGCCTCCAGCCACTTGGCCGTGTCGCTGTCGTAAAAGCGGTCGGAGCGAGAAAGAGGCCTTTTCCATTTCGGATACAGGCAGTCGATCCGATCGGTCTCTTTAAAACGCTTATATACGTTGGGAATACTGACGTCGGCGTTTAATTTTTGCCTGTCTTTCCAGAAACCGTCCGTCAGCGAAGTTTTGTAAAATGGAACGCAAATATAAGTATTCATAATAAATAAAATATACCATTCGTGCGAAAAAGAGTCAATACCGAATGCGAAAACAAAGGAAAATAAAAAAATCACTTCCCAAAGGGAAGTGAAAAAAATGTTTCATGTGAAACGGTCCGAGAAGGATCTCTATTTCATCTCCGGGAATTTATCGAGCAGAGCGTTCAGATCGTAGGTCGCGCCCTTGCAACGAACGGAAAGAGAACTGGCGTAACAGGCGATCTTGAGCGTCTTTTCCATTTGTTCTTCGGTCGGGGCAAGATCACAACCGAGTTTTTCCATCGCGGAAAGCGCGGTGCCGATAAAGATGTCGCCGGCGCCGGTAGTGTCGACAGCCGTTGCGGGATATCCGCCGAAACAGACCTTTTTGTCGGACGTATACATATTGGCTCCCGCTTTGCCCAATGTTACGAAGACGACTTTCGCGCCGAAACCGAGGAAGAAGGCCGCCGCTTTATCCGGATCGTTCGTCCCCGCCAAGAATTCGATCTCTTCGTCGCTGACTTTGATGATGTCGGCGTACTTGCAGAATTCGAGTACCGTTTTCTTTAATTCTTCGTGGTCGTCCCACAGCGGGAAGCGGAGATTGGGGTCAAAACTGATAACGCCGCCTTTTTGTTTAGTGATCTCGATGGCCCGTCTGTGCGCGCCTTTCATGGGACACTCTACCAAGTCTACCGAGCAGAAGTGAAGGATGTTTTTGTCGAACCATTCTTCTTTAAGATCGCTTTTGTCGAGCAGCATGTCGGCGCTCGGTTTGCGATAAAAAGAGAAATCGCGGTTGCCGTTTTTGTCTAAGCTGACGAACGCGAGAGCGGTGTTCGCCTTATCCGTTCGCAAGACTAAAGAGGTATTTATACCTCTTTCTTCCATTGTGTCGACCAAAAAGTCGCCGAAAGCGTCTTTGCCGAGCATGGTCAGGACGCGGGCGTCTCCGCCCGTCATGGCGTAAGCGCAAGCAACGTTGGTCGGCGCGCCGCCGCACATTCTTTCAAAAGACGAGACCTCTTTTAAGGCGACTCCTTTTTCGCAGGGGATCATGTCGATCAACGCTTCGCCGATGGCAATAAATTTCCGCATATATCAATCCTCACTTGTTTTTTACAGTTATAGCACATTTTTCCGTAAAAGTAAAGAAGCGGCGACAAAAAAACAAGCGGAATCCCGTGTCATAGAAGAAAGAAAAGGTTCATACGATAAGCAAGGAGGCAAAAATGGAGCATACTTTGATCTATAAGGGAGACGGCGTGGACGTCGGCGGGGTAATCGCGGTGGAGAGTTTCGATCAAAAATACGTTTTGTTGCGGCTCGACGACGGTCTGCTCGAAATGCGGGGAGGAGGATTCGCGTTGAAAGACATGACGGCGGACAGCGGAAAGGTGTCTTTTTCGGGAAAGATCCGAACTTTGGAATACAAAGAAAGGATCGAGCCGAAATCCGTGCTTAAAAAACTGTTTAAATAGTTGTTCCCGACGCTCGATCAGCCGTTTTCGGCGTTGATATTCTTTATCGGAGGCACGGCGGCCTGCTTTTTGTGCGAGATCATGCGCGCGCCGACTTTCGTCCTAAAAGGACGAGGCGTGCTTTTCGCGTGCGATTTTTTGTCCGTTTTGCTTTGCGGCGGGGTGTTTTTGCTGTTGTCGGACGCCTTTTTTCACGGCAGGATGCCCTGTTATACGGCGCTTTGTTTTTCGGTCGGATTCGGCGCGCTCGCCCTTCTTCTGAAAAAGCCTTTGCATAAGATATTATCGTATATCGGAGAAAAAATACGTCGAAAAGCGTATAAAAAGTGGCAAAAGGTGAAAAATAACGGTAAACGGAGGAAATATGAACGAAAACAAAGAAACAATAAAAAACGACTTTTGCGGAACGACCGTTTGCACGGAAGAAAGAAAACCGTGCGAAGAAGAGGTGCGGGAGATATACCGGAATCTGACGGCGGGCAAGGACAGCGTAGAGACGCTCCGGCCTATGTCCGCGGACAGCGCCTTTCGTGAAGTCTTGCTCAGGCAGGATAAGGACTATTCCGATTTATGCGCGCGTGTCGAAGGATATGCCGCCGAAAACGGTTACGATCTGAAAGAACTCTCGCCGATGGCGAAAGGGATGATGCATATATCGGCTTCGCTGAACGCTCTTACCGATAAGTCGTCTTCCAAACTGGCGTCTATTATGTTGCAGGGGATCGATATGGGGGTCATTTCCATTACAAAGATCGTCAACAAGCTGCATAAAGAAGGGGCGTCTTGTCCGCTCGCGGAAGAAATGCTCGATATGCTGGAGCGGAACGCTCTTGAAATGAGAAAGTTTCTGTAAAACCGCAAAAAATAAACGAAACCCGACGTTTCACATGAAACATCGGGTCGGAAAACAAATTTTTCACTCCCCTAAAGGGGAGTGAATTTTTTATTCGTCATGCGCTTTATAGCCGTTTGAGCGACGATACGCATCGACGTAATGCGCGAGGTCGGCGTTCTCCGTAATGTCGACTTTTTGGATGCCCTTTGCGGGGAAGTAGAGATAGCACTTGCGTTTGGGCGTGAGCGGATCGACCATGATCTCGTATTTCCCGGCATGGAAAACAACCGCGGCGCCGTTTTCGATGGCAAGAGAAGGTACGTCCAGTTTTTTGGCTTTGCGGCCGAAGTGTTTATAGGCGATGTTATCGAAGTGCGGGCAGACGCAGAAAGGCAGGATCCCCGTCGCGTAATAGTAGTCGTATTCGGCCTCTTTGCCGATAAAGGGGAAGTCGGTGATGACGCGGATGGTCTCTTCTTCCGATGAGTTATCGTAGCCCATTTCCGCCCAGCACATGGCGCCCGTGCTGACGCCGACCAAGATCGCCCCGCGGTCGAAGGCTTTTCTCATTTCGGCAAAGACGCCCGCTTTGCTCCATATTTGGCACAGACCGTTGAGGTTTCCGCCCGTTTCGTAAATAATGTCGGCTTCGCCGATCTTTTCTATGACCGCCTCGCGCGATTCGAGAGAAGGTTGCAACGTTTTGACCGAGCATCCCGCGTCGGTATAATGACGGACAAAGTCCTCGTTTTCTTTTATTTCGTCGTTGTGGCCGGAAGCCATAAAGAGCATATTCGGACGTTCTTTTCCGGACAGTTCGATGGATTTTCGGACGATGATCATGCGCTGGTCGTCGTTCTGATCGAAGCCGCCGCCCATGGCGATCACGGTGCCTTTCGCGGTATATTCCACTTTGTCGAGCGCGGCGATCTCTTCGTCCGAAAAATACTTTTTCGGGTCTTTCGAGGGGGAACAGGCAGAAAGGCAAAGAACGCAAAAACAGACGAGCAAAACCGATACGATGATTTTTTTCATAAAGTCCTCCCAAAAAATAAAAACGCCTGAAAGGCGTTTTTTGACTATCTTAAATCGTTGACGCTGTCCAAAACGTAATCGGGGCGAACGTCGCTTGCGTCGAGCATTTCTTTCGTTGTTTCTCCGGTCATAACGAGGATGCCCGTCATGCCGTTATTGACGGCGAATTTTATATCGGTGTATAATCTGTCGCCGACGAAGGCCATTTTGTCGTAACTCACTCCGCAGAAATCGGCGGTAAATTCGGCCATGGGAGAATAGGGCTTGCCTACGACGACGTCGGGTAAACGGCCGGTGACCTTTTCCACAAGCGCGATATAGGCGCCC
>CACXDF010000076.1 GCA_902766325.1 uncultured Eubacteriales bacterium
AGCGGACGCCGGTATGGATATCGGCGATACGCTCATCGGAATGCACCTGAAAAAGGTTGCCGTACCTCTCCGCACTGAGATCAAAAAGATCGGCGAAGCCAACCTTGTTTGCGCCCGCGTCCGTCCCAAGTTTATCGGCGGCATACGCGCCATCTACGACGAAAGTATGTTGTGATCCCACCCGCCCACCCGATAAGGTCAACAAAAAAGCACGTGCAGACAAGCACGTGCTTTTATTGTGTCGAAAATGTTTTTTTATTCGGATTTGTAATTTTCAGAGTTGTTATCCAATTGGATCTCGCCGTTTACGTAGTGATAATAGTCGAGCGAGGTCGAGCCGTTTTTGTTTACTTTGACGACGGTCCCGCCGATCACGTTATCATTATAGTAAGAGCCGTAGCCGGATTTGAGACCGTATGCCAACGTGATGCCTTTGTAGTTCACCCAAGAGCAGTTTGTGTGGTCGTGTCCGACCATGACCAATTTGGTGCTGTCCAGTTCTTGGAGTTTTGAGAAGAAGCCGGAGTTGTAGGGATTATCTTTGTTGTTATGTTCCGCGCAGCAGACCTCTTCGTTATTGACGTTGCCGCCTTCATAGATGCCTTCTTCATATCCGTTATAAGCGTCTATGTATTCGACGAGCGGGATATGGAAGAAACAGGAAGAGGGGACGACCTTTCCGCCGTTTGTTTCGGCGATGCCTTTGACCGCCCAGTCGTACCAGTCGATCTGACTTTGCCAGATGTAGTCGTAATCCTTTCCGGAATCGTAAGTTCTGCTGTCGTGACTGTCGATCATAAAGACGGTATGGACGGATTTGTTGTTTTTGGCAATATTGATGATATAATTGCCGACACCCAAAGAAGGATCGTTCTTACGGAAGACGACGTTTTTGTATTTTCCGCTGAGATAGATATCTCCGTTTCCGTTGCGGGTGACGTTCCATTGTCCGTCGTGATTGCCGAGGACGGGCGCCCACGGGATGCCGTATCCGTCAAGGAATTTGCAGATCTTTTTTAACGTATAACGTACGAATACGCCGCTTACTTGATCTCCGGTCAACGTGATGAGATCGGGTTTGGTGGCTTTGATCAGTTTATCCAACATTTTAAATGTGGGTTTGTGCTTGCTCAGTTTCAGGTCTTCGATCTGTATATCGGCAAGATTGAGAATAACGAACTCGTCTTTATCGCCCATATCAAGGGTGGCGGCATATTGCTCTTCCGCGTTGAACGCGTTGTCGATACGCAAAATCTCGTCGGGCTTCTCTCCTTTGTACGGTATAAAGTTCAAACCGAAGAACATACCGACGCCGACGACCAGGACGACAATAATGACAATTATGGGAACGAACGATGACATTTTTTTCTTCAGTTTCATCAGGAAACCGCCTCCTTTTTTTTCAAAGGATATTTAAGCACATATCGACGCCTTTGTCAATAGTCGTTCTCTTGCGGTTGACGAAAAAAGGATATTATGATAATATTAAAAAACCTATTGTAAAATATCTCGCAGAGGCTCGTATGCTGAAGAAAATCATAGACGGAATTCTTAAATACAAAGGCGTTATTATTTTTGCGCTTGCCGTTCTTTTTGCCGTTTCCGTTGTCGGAACCGTCTTTTTCGTTGTAAAGGGGGATAAGATCAATTCCGACGTGGCAAGCTATCTGGACGAAAAATCGGATACGAAAACCGGTCTTACCTTTATGGAAGAGCAATTCGGTATTCGCGGATACGCTACGATCGTCGTCCGTGTGGACGAAAGAGCCGGACAGGAAGCCGTTTTGAAAGAAAAGATCGGAGCGCTTTTAAAAGAGCAATCGATCACGGGTATCACGTGGGCGGGTTCGCTCGACGACGTCGGTCCGTCCGAAGAAAAGATATCCGAAGCCCTCGGGCTCATTTCCGAGAATAAAGAATTGATCGAAAAGGCGCTCGATGGGATCGAAGACGAAGATCTGCAAGCGGCCGCCGAAATAAGATTGCTCCTGAAACTTGCCGAACAGTCCGGTCCGGACGCCGATTTTATCGATCCGTCGGCCATGTATTCGTTTTTGCGTCAGAAGACGGCGACCGACGGGATATACGACTACGTCGTTCTCTTTACTTTGGCTACAGACGGCGCCGGACAAGAAAGCTATGCTTTGCTTGATACTATTAAAAATACGTTTTCGTATACCGAATTCGCTTCTTCGGGTTCCATAGAAACGGCGCAACGACTCACGACCGATGCAATGAACGATCTGCCGTGGTTTATCCTTATGGGCGTTTGCGTCGTCCTCGTCATTCTCTTTTTGACGACTTCTTCTTGGATAGAACCGTTTATTATGCTCTTGACGCTGACCGTCGGTATCGTCATCAGTATGGGCATGAACTATCTGTTCCCGTCGATCAGTATCATCAGCTTTGCCATCAGCGCCGTTCTGCAACTGGCTATTACCATGGACTACGCCGTATTCTACGTCCATTTATATCACAAAAATCGGACGCTCCTCGACGCGAAAGAGGCGACGCTGTCCACCTGGCCCGAAGCCGCCGCCAGTATCCTCGCCAGCGGTCTGACCACCGTAGGCGGTTTCGCCGCGCTTTATTGTATGCAATTCAGGATCGGCGCCGACAT
>CACXDF010000077.1 GCA_902766325.1 uncultured Eubacteriales bacterium
AAACTGCTATTATACTCCATGCAAAGCAGAAGTACTCTCACCATCAGTCAGGACAAAATGGTTTCTTTAATATCTTAAATCAATAAAGTTATTATAGAAAAGTGGTGTGTCGTACGTATGCGACGCGCCACTATTTTTTTAAACGGAGGGAAGTAGCCATTTTTAAGGAACTGCAAATCAATGATGGTATCATCGATAGAGAAATGCTCGTTATCGATGAAAACGGACAAAAACTTGGTGTTTTGGCTCGTTCGGAAGCCTTACGTATAGCCGAGTTTCGCAACCTCGACCTGGTCAACATTTCGCCCATGTCCAAGCCGGTTGTGTGTAAGATCATGGATTACGGTAAGTACCGTTTTGAGATGATCAAAAAGGAAAAAGAAGCCAAAAAGAATCAAACGCAGAAGATCGTCAAGATCAAAGAAGTTAAACTTTCTCAAACGATCGACGTCGGCGACGTGAATACGCGTCTTAAACAGACGAGAGAATTTTTGACAAAGGGCGACAAAGTAAAGGTATCCATTAAGATGTTCGGTCGTCAGATGGCGCACCCGGAGATCAGCGTACAGGTTCTTGAAGACTTTTTCAGCAAGTTGGAAGACGTCGCTACATTGGAGAAAAAACCGACCGGAGAGGGCAGAATAACGTATATGATGCTGGCCCCGATTGTGAAAAAATAAACATATTTATCATAAGGAGAACAGAACTATGCCGAAAATGAAAACCCATAGTGGTGCGAAAAAGCGTTTTAGATTGACCGCCAGCGGAAAGATCAAAAGAGCTAAGCAAAACAAGAATCACATTCTGAACAAGAAGCCCACGAAGAGAACCAGATTCCTTCGCCAAGGCGGATATGTCGATAAGACCCAAGAAAAGACCATCACCACGATGCTCAGCGGTCAGAAATAAGGAGGCAGTTTATGAGAATCAAGAGAGCAGTAAATGCGGTTAAGAAAAGAAGAAAGATAATGCGTCGCGCCAAAGGTTACTTTGGCTCCAAGTCCAAACTTTACAGAGTCGCTCGCGAAGCGGTCATGAAGTCCGGACAGTATGCGTTCGTAGGAAGAAAGCGTAAGAAGAGAGACTTCCGTCGTATGTGGATCGCCCGTATCAATGCCGGAGCAAGAATGAACGATATTTCTTACTCTCAGCTCATGCACGGCCTGAAAGTCGCCGGGATCGATCTGAACCGCAAGGTCCTCGCCGATCTCGCCATTTCCGACGAGAAGGCGTTCGGCGAACTTTGCAACGTTGCCAAGAACGCTATCGCAAAATAAGTTGAATTGTGTGGAAAGGGGCGTTCGATAAGAAAGCCCCTTTTTTGAAAAATGATCATAACGGCAAGGTGCAACGAAAAGGTAAAACTTTTGCGGCGTCTGAATAACGACAAAAAGACGCGGGAAGAAAACAGCGTATACGTCGCCGAAGGGGTGACGCTTTTGTCGTCTATGCCGGAAAACTGTTCGGTAAAATCTTTTTTTATACGCGCGTCCGCAGATGTAAAAGTACGAGATATAGTAAATAAGTTTCCCGATGCGGAAGTTTTCGTATTGGCGGACGACGTATACGACAGCGTATCGGATACCGTTTCTCCGAGCGGGATCACCGCCGTTATAAAAAGACCCGAACCGGAATCGATAAAAGGAGACGTTGTTCTCGTATTGGACGGCGTATCCGACGCGGGTAACTTAGGCGCTATCGTTCGTACGGCGGTCGCCGCGGGCATAACAGACGTTATTACCGTTCATTCCTGCGCCGATCCGTTTTCGCCCAAAGCCGTTCGTGCTTCTATGGGCGGGATATTCAAGATCAACCTAACGAGCGATCCTGAACGGATAAAAGACGTTCTGGACGGATATGATTTCGCTATCCTCGATATGGGAGGCGAAAACATTTTTCGATTTGAAAGAAAAAACAAGACGGCGCTTGTCGTCGGAAACGAGGCGCACGGCGTTTCGGAAGAAATGAGACGGCTCTCGGATATCACTTTGGCTATTCCTATGGTAAAGGACGGCGTAGAATCGTTAAACGCGGCCGTTGCCGCCGGAATAGCTACGTATTTAATTAAAAAAGGAGATTTATTATGAGCGGACACAGCAAATGGGCTAACATCAAGATCAAGAAGGGAAAGACGGACGCTGCTCGCGGTAATATCTTTACCAAGATCGGCAGAGAGATCGCCGTAGCAGTCAAAGCGGGCGGTCCCGATCCGGCCAATAACTCCCGCTTGCGCGACGTTATCGCCAAGGCTAAGCAAAACAATATGCCCAACGAC
>CACXDF010000078.1 GCA_902766325.1 uncultured Eubacteriales bacterium
ACCCACAAAACGAGAAATACGACCGCACCGCATACGGATAGCGCGTCCTTTCGGGCAAAATGCGTACGCACCTTGATCGCTTTTGCGATCGAAACGCACATAATGACCAAAAAGTACACGAAGCAGCAACAGGCCAGCGCCACGTATGCCGGACCGTTCACGATGTGTCCCTTTTCGTCCACCGTAAAAATAATACCCGTCTTCAAAGAAACGAGCACAAGTACGACCGCCGTCAAAAACGGCGTCAATCCGAGAAAACTCGTCCATACTTTTTTACTGAACCTGCTATCGAAGCGAACCACGATGAATTCGTAAAAACAGAACGAATTGAACGCCACCGCCGTATACGAAAGAACGTAAATGGTTATATAAAGCGCACGCGGCAAATGAATGATCTCAAATTCCTGCAACGTCCACAAACTATTCATGACCAGATAAAACTGAAAAGCGACCAAAAAAATACGGAATAAGATAAATTCTCTTTTCGGCGCAAGATCAGACGTCGTCTTAAAAAAGATATAAACCGAATAAATGAATAGAAATACGTTAAAGATCACGTATATACGCAATAATGACAAATCAACCATTCGTTTTTTTCCAATCCCTCTTTTGTTATTTTCATTATTGCACACGCGCGCGAAAAATTCAACCTTTTTTCGCAAAAAAATAATTTTTATTGATTTTATTAAAGATAATTTTAAATATGGAAAGCCGTTTTTCCTCGTATTACGATGCCGTTTTCCTTTAAAAAAACGGTAAAAGTCGCTTTTTATCCTCTCGAACGCTTTTTCCGGGTCAAGACGTGAAATAAGATAAAAAGTCCGGTAAAGAATACGACCGAGCCGACGAGAACGACCGCCATCACCCACGTCGGAACCGGTTTATCGAAGAAATAAAGGTTACAATCGACGGAATCGCGTATGCCTTTAATGACTTCCGGCGGAAACCCGATCGACTCCATTTCCGCAAAGCAACCGCGCATAAGATGGTTTTTTAAAAGGTTCGTTCCGTACGTTCCGGGCAGGAACATAAGCGTTTTTTGCAGGCCGTCTCCGAAAACGGATATGGGCATATAGGCTCCGGCAATAAAGCCGTAGCCGGCGCTGACGATGGTCCCGACCGCCGACGCTTGTCCGTTCGTCGTCAAAAAGAAGTTGACGCAGGATGAAAGCGCCGTTCCGAAAAGCGTCAACGCCAAAACGTCAAGGATAACGAAGAAAACGTCTGCGACGGAGAGATACCACCCCTGCGTCGCGAGATACACGAAGCAAACGGCCAGTGCGCTGAACGTCACGATCAAGGTGCTGCAAGCGGACGCTATGTAGTATCCCGCCGCTAAAGTCGAACGCCGCACCGGAGAAACGGTAAGATCGCGTATCGACCCAAGCGCTTTATCTTGGATCATAAGAAGGTTCGCGCAGAAAGAAACGGTCACGCAAGACACCGCCAGAAGAGATGCGACCAGCTGGCTCACCACGGTGCCGCTTAACAGGGTCTCCGGGATCGTCATACCTTCCGGCAGAGCGGAAGAAAAGTTATCACGGTAGACCTTGGCAAGAAAGGTCGCGTACAAAACGAGCAAAAGAATGGGAGTGATCAAAGACGAAAAGAACAATCCTTTATCTTTAAAATACATTTTAAGATTTCTGCGGATCAGATTAAAAAGTATTCTCATTACGCTTCCTCCCCCGGCTTTTTGCCCGTCACTTCAAGAAAAACGTCGTCGATCTTCCCTTTCGTCACTTCATAATCGGAAAACAGTTCCGGATGCGCCGCGATCAATTCCGTAACCTGCGCCGTATTATTAACTTTCACGCGGAAAGCGTCTCTGATCGATCGATACGGTAATCCAAACGCTTTTATCTCTTCCTCCGTGCGACCGTATAACGTGACGTAATCGCCCGCGTATTCGTTCTTTAATTCAAGCGGCGTGCCTTCGGCGGCGATCTTGCCTCTGTCAAGGATAATGATATAATCGGCGTCGGCGGCTTCTTCCATATAATGCGTCGTCAAAAAGACGGTCAGTCCTTTCTCCTTCCGAAGTCCGTCTACGACACCCCACAAAAGGCGCCTCGTTTGCGGATCGAGACCGGTGGTCG
>CACXDF010000079.1 GCA_902766325.1 uncultured Eubacteriales bacterium
AAACAAGAGATAAGGCACCGGTCTGATAAACAGCCCTATAATAAACAATACGGCCGTTACAACGCCCATAACTATACCGAAAACGCGTAAAAAAAACAAGCACTTCTTTTTGTTCTTAACCAAAGCGAGGATCGCCCTGCCTCCGTCGAGCGGATAACAGGGCAAAAGATTAAACAGTCCGATAGACACATTCAGAATAAAGATCGTTTTCGTTACGAGATAAACTTGCGGAAAAAACCACCAGACCGCGCCGAGAATTGCGGCGAAAAGGAAATTAACGCATGGTCCCGCCAGAGCGACGGACGGGCAATCCCTATCGGGCAAGCCGTTTTCCGCGTACATAACGGCACCGTACGGCATTAAGGAAAGTCCCGTCAATGCGTACCCGCGTCTTTTCGCGCAAAAATAATGTCCCAATTCATGAACGGTAACGGAAAGCGCCGCCGCGCCCAACGTCAGGCCCTTGCCGCAAAGAAGCGACAAAACGCATATCAAAATAAAAAGCGGGTGCAATCTGATTTTCCGCATAAATAATTTTATGCGAAAGCGTTACGAATAATACTGCCTTATTTTCTGCGCGGGAAGGATCTGTACGTGGCTCTCTCGGCGCGATAAACGCTCTTTCCGCCCGTTTGTTTCTTGAAATAAGTAATGATACCGATCAGCATGATCAATACGATAACACCGGCGCCTACGGCCGCGAGCGGAATATAACCTTTCAAAAATTCTTTTTGCGTCTTATCCCGATAGACGACCACTCCTTCGATATTACCGGCATAGAACGTAAGTTCTCCTTCATCCACGGAATAATCGGTCAGTTCTTGCAATTCTCCGTTCATATCGCGCGCGTATAATTTCGCGCCCTCGGGCAGCTCGTCGGACAACGCGATCGAATAAGTGTATTCCGCGTCTTCTTCGAGAATACCCGAAAGACGAATACCGTAATAAGCGGACAACGTCTGCTTGATGGGTATGAAGAAATTGGCTCCCAGTTTTTTATCGAACGTCGATTGCAGATCGGCAAAAGAATGCGTGCCTTCTTCCACTTCGGTCAATTCCACTTTTACTTCGGGAGAAAAACTACCTCTGACCGTAATACCGTCGGAGCCGGCGGATATCTTATTGATAGTAAGAACGCCGCTGACGTACACGAAAGAATAGTTTTTCGCGGCGGCGCCTTGAGGCGTGACGGTATAGACGCCGCTTTCAGTCGGAATATCCTTAACGCTCGCAAGCGCAGTCAAAACGCTTTGAGTTTCGCCCCCGACGAACCCTTCGTAAACGATTTCCGGCAAATAAGAATCTCCCTCGGTTATAACGCTGTTTTTCGCTTTAACGGTAAGGACGGCAGGCGCGATCCTGCACCGGATGGAGACGACGGCGTCTTCGGCAAAAACGTAATAGTCGGAATTCAAGGTCGCCGTAACGGTAAAGCCCTCGTCCGTAACGGTCTTATTATCTCCGCTGACGCTCGTGCGTACGGAATATGCGCCGTTTCCTACCGGATTATCCAACGTTACTTCTATATCGTTATGCGTTCTGCCGTCATAAACATATTCGATCGCGCCGGAAAACACGGGATAAACGGGGCGCTTTTGCGGAATAACGACGACGGAGACGGAAGCGGAACTGTAGTCGCGCGTATCGTTCGGCGTAAAATTAAGCACGACGACGGTCGGGTTCAGATTGACGAAAGATTTATTCGACCACGAAAAGGTACCCGGTACCACGTCGGAATTATTATACGCTCTTGCCGTACCGCTGTTCATCTGTTCGGTCGTATCTCCGTAATAAACGGTATCGGTAAACTCGTACGATATGATCGGTCGAACGCGATTGATATAGAACATACTGGGCGTTTCCACGCCAAGGATGTTATAGTTTCCCTTAGCGGCAAGCACGTAATCGACGTTAACGATATAGGCGTATCCGCCCACCGTTTCTCCCGCTTCTCTCGTAATGGTCACGATAGGATCGGCTCCGGACAGGAAATCCGAAATCAAGTCGCCGTTCGCCAAAGAATACCCTTCGGCAACTTCCAGTTCAAACGGTTGATCCATATCTCCGTAATACTTGCTTTGACCTTCTTTGATTTTCAAACGGATATCGAGATAATTGATGACGAATTTACCGCTTCCGCTCACAAATGTGACATCGTAATCTTTATTGAGCGCGGAAGACGTTATCGTGCCCGCATAAATCGAGTAAGAGCCGACGTCCTCGCCTTCTTCTCGGCCGAGCGCGCCCTCGAGTACGATCTCCCTTCCGTCGGGCAGAACGTTCGTCTTTTCTACGCAAGAAGCGTCGGAATAGACGTAGTAACGTATCGCCGGATCGGCTTCGCCATAAGTCTTCGTATTGGATATCTCGGCGGGAACGGACAAGTAGAGCGGACGAGGCAGGATGGTAAGGATCGGCACGGTCGTACGATCGAATTCGTATCCGTAGCTGGATCCGCCGCCGTAGAACAGCTGATAAGAACCGACTTTATCGGCCGTAAAGGCCCCCGTGGAAACAACGGGCGGGAATAAGCCGTCGATCTCGGACGGATCGATCGTTTCCGAATGAAGTTCGTCTTTATAATAAGTAACGGAAAGGTCTATTACGTTGCCGAATATCTGTTCGGGATAAGTGATACCGACGTATAATTTGACGGGTAAAACGGTCAACGTAAAGGTATCGGCGGAAACACGGTTTTCATAATCGGACGCCGAGAGAGACACCAAACGGAATACCATCATAGATCCGTACTCTTCGGGACGAATATGCCATTCGTCGCCTTGCGCGTAACACGTAAGATCGCCGCCGTTTGGTCTCGAAACAAAGGATAAAGCATAGACAGCGTCGTAATCCGCGTCCGCGATCTTTTGAGAAAGAGCGTCGCCGAAACGGATCACGATATCGTCTGTATAGTAGACGGAACTGCCGTCTGAAATCGGTTGTCCGTCGCATTCCAACGTGAAATCCAGTTCTTGCGACGCTATCGCCTTTGCAACGGATACTTCGCGTATGGATGCGTCTACAAAATAGTTTTCGCTCGCGGAGCGGCATACGGCGTAATAAACGCCGGCTTTTTTCAACGTAGCAACGACGTAATAAGAAGTCGAATGAGAATATTCCGTCGCCTCGATAAAACCTGTTCCGGAACCGTTACGAACGTATAACCCGCTTCCGAAATTATTCTCCGTCACGTCCGTCTTACGAACGTAATAAGCAATCGTTACGTTTTGACGAGAGCCGTCCCCGCCCACTCCGGAGAAATACGCCGTAACGGAAGAAGTAAGCGGCGAACCGGTATATTTCAGCTCGTTATACACGAAAGTGACCGTCTCGACCGTATAAGGAACGATCTGTAACAGATAGGTCTTTCCTTCCTGATCGAGATAGTAATTGGTTTCGTCGGAAAGCGTCGGTTCCATTTTGTAATAACCGACGTTATACTTGCCCGACCAAGCGGTATCCGCAACAAGTTCTTCTCCGCTGACGATCATTCTCGTATATTCCCAACCGACGCTGACGACGTATGCGCCTGCGGGAGCGACCGGACTCTTGCCGGAATACACTGCGGCGGTCACCTGATACTCGGTCGACCCGATCGTCTGCGGTTCGGCGTCGGAAACGGATACGACGACGCGACGGCGCTCGATGCGTCCGCCTGTCAAAGACAATAATTCGTAACCGGGCACAAAAACGTAATTATCGGTGAGAGTTACTTCAAAATCGGTCAAGGAATACGTTTTGTTTTCTCCGCTGTCGGCGGAATCCCACGTAACCAAAGCGGAAACGGCAATGTTATCTTCATCGCCGGAAATAAGTCCTTCCAAAACGGACAAATCGATAAAAAAGACGCGCGACGTACTATTGCCGTCGTATACCTTTTGCCCGAAGTACGTCAGATCGGCGAGATCCGAAACGGTCAAAATTTTCGGCGAGACCAAACAATCGATCTCCTTTTTGCCGATAATGGTTGAGTTCCCCGCGTATCGCATCGACGCAACGGCGCGATAAGAAGCGGCGTTATGCAAATCGGTGCGCGTATTGGTAGCTATATTGACGTACGATACGGAGACGGAAAACCCGCTTCCGACCGTATATCCCACCGAATGATCTTCTCCGTCGTACTCAAAAGAGAGCGGTCCGTCAAACGTGAATACCGAATCGGTGATCTCGGCTACGCTCACGGTAATGACGAAGACGTCCGCCGCTTCTCCCATGACGAAAGAATAGATCGTTTCTTCTTCGGTGCCGTTCATAATACCGCCGCTCAGCGAAGAAACAACGCCGTTAACGGTAACGGAATCGACCAGATAGTAACCGTGCTTCTTCCACGTATACGTCACCGCGCCTTCTTGCCCTTTGTAATAGTAATATTTACCGCCGACGGACGGTTTATTGCCCTGCGCCGTCAAAACGGTTTCCGTTCCGACCATGCCGTTTTCTATGGAAAACGCTACTTCCTGACAGTACCGGATCTGATACTTGACTTGCGTAGACGATAAAAGCCTGTAGGACGAAGAATAAGACAATGCATCGAGGTTATTGTTATAAACGAAAGGATAATAGTTTGCGTTCGCGGTCAACGTGAAGTAAAAACCGTTTCCGTCCCAATCGTTATTCACGGTCACGGTTCCGCCGTTTGTCGCATCGGTATAATCAACGAGCACTCTTCCGTAACTGTTTTCATAAGAATATTCGGTATCGGTAGTCAGATACCAACTGTCGTCGGTTATTAAGTTAAGAGAGGCTCCGGTCACGCCGACGAAGCCGTAAGCGCCGCTCACCGCGGGCAAAGACCCGGCAAAGACAGACTTTATGATACGACACCCGGACGTTGCGAGGCTACCGACGAAGCCGCCCGCGTCGGAAGCGGTCGCGTAATATGTCGTCGACGCAGAATAAGCGTCGGACGAAAGATCGTAATACCCTTCCGAACTCCAAACGAGATAGGTGTCCGGCGCATACGAAGTCGAAGTCACGTTCGCTTTCGCTACGGAAACAATAGTGCAAGCCGAATAGCATTCTTCGATCGTTCCATTGAAGAATCCGACGAAAGAACCGGTGTATTGACCGCCGCAAATACGGCAGGAAGAATCCAAAACCAACCTTTTCAGAACAAAGTCGTTGCCGGTATATCCGAATAATGCGACGTACTTATTATTATCGTCACGATAGCCGGCCCCGGTTTGATAAGAGTAGAAGTCGATGGTCAGATTCCCGATCGTGTGTCCTTGTCCGTCGAAGCACCCGTTGAAAGGACGATTGTTGTCGACGTCGCCGTAAAAACCGATGGGCCTGAACATATCGATACCGGACATATTGAGATCGTTTGTCAAAACAAAATATTTTCCCGTATAAGAAGTATATCGGGTGGAATCGCAAAGGTAGGTCAGTTCTTCCGGAGTGGAAATACGATAAGGATTATTATCCGACCCGCGCGGATACTCGACGAGGTTTACGGAATAATCGTACTTCCACATGGTCATCTCGGCTCCGCATGCGGAATACTGATTGACCTTATAGACGTTTGCCGCCCATTCGGCGATCGCGGTGGGACGCAAAGAATAGCGCGCGTCGCAAGAAGGATTATATTTGCCTAATCCGTTATAAGTGAAATGGGGCATACGGAACGTACGGACTTCTTCGCCGCCCGATACGACGGAGGTCGCCAAAATGATATCCGTCGTCGTGCCCATACCGTTGTTTCCGATACCGGTCACGTAATCGATATTGTAATAGCTGTTATCGTCCGCGCCGTCGCCGACGACGTCGCCGGTCGCGATAAAGCCGGAGATCAGATTACCGACCAAACCGCCCTTTTTGACGCTCGAACCGTATACGAGAGTCGCATTGGAAAGACAAGCGAGGATCCTTCCCGTATTTCCGCCCAAACTTCCGGCTTTGTTTTCGCCGACCAGACCGCCGATGGAGCAAGAGGCTCCGTTTTCGGTCAGTTCGGCAATGACGTTCGTCATAGAATAGGACAAGAGCCCCGCATCGTTATTGCCGATAACGCCGCCTAAGACCCGAGATCCGAAAAGAACACCCGTGGTAAAGACGTCTGAGACGAGTCCCCCGCTGTTTTTACCGATCAAGCCGCCCGTATATTCTCCGCCGATGATCTTGCCGGAATAAAAAGAAGCGCTCACGTTACCCGCGTTGACGCCGACGAGTCCTCCGCAATAATTCGCGCTTTCGGCGGTGATATCGAGAGCAACGTAACAACGCGTGATCACGGCGTTACTTGCGGCTGCCAATCCGCCCACTACCGCGCCCGAGGACAAAGAAACGATCTTTCCTCCGTCGATGCCGATATTTTTCAGCGCGCCGGCCGCCGTACCGAATAAGCCGACGTACGACTCGGCGGATTCGATGCGAAGACCGGAGATACTATGGTTTTGTCCGTCGTAAACACCGTTAAAATCGGAGATCACGGGGAAAGGTCTCTTTAAAGAGATATCGCTCGTCTGCGAAAAGTATTTTCCCGTTACCAACGTCGGATAGCCGTTAAAGAACTCGGCGAAGTTTCGGAGTTGCTTTTCGTTGGCGATGCGCAAAGGATCTTGTTCCGTTCCCGTTCCGCCGGCAAAATAATCCGTCGAAAACGGCGTTTGATCCGTATAGGCGGGAACGGGATAATAACCGCCGGAAAGCGTAGGCCCGACGTCCAGCCAAGCAACCGTCGTATCAAAACGAGAATTATCGCCATCCGTTAAAGAAACGGTACTGCGGCCGATGGCTCCGTTCGTGTTAAAGCCCGAATAGATATCCGAATCATAATAAACGTTATGTAAAGTCGTCGTCGAGACGAAACGATAATACTTTTTGCCCGCTTGCGGCGTAACGTCTACCGTCGGGCGGAAAGAATCGTCCGAAGCAAGGTATTCGTACGCGCCGGAAAGCGACGAAGCCGATTCGATCGAAGGAGAAGCGACGCAAAAAGCGCGGAAAGGCTCCGTCAAAGCGATCGTCTTGTCCTTCTCGAACGTAAGGACATCGTAAAAATCGATCACGGAAAGAGTAAGAGACTCGGGCAGGTTTCCGACTGCGCCGCCGAGCGCGTTCACGCCGGTGATCTTACCTAAGTACGCGGCGCTTTCTATATACGTGTTGGCATCGATCGAACCGAACAGACCGCCTACGTTGAAACGACCCGAAACGGATGCGACGCAACTTATCAAAGTAACGCTTCCTCCCCCGAAAGAGCCGCCTATTCCGCCGACGTCGGTGCAACCTGACGCATAAACGGCGCCTTTATCGGTCAATTCGGAAAGAAGGACCGTTCCGGATAACTTACCGAAAATACCGCCTGCGTATTGGCCTCCGTTATAGCCGTCGGTAACGATGCCTTCGTTTACGCAATCGTTAATCGTCACCGACCCCGATCCCGACCCGATCAGACCTCCGACATAATTATTGCCGAACGCGGAAGCCGCGGAAACGCAACCGGAGATGACGACGATTCCGTTTTCCGTTTTACCGACGATCGCGCCGACGTGAGAAGAACCGGATACGACCGAACCTTCAAGAACGGAGATATCGGTAAAATGGTTTTCTCCGCCCATTACGAGACCGGCGACGACCGCGACGCAATTTCCTCCCGTTACACGGCCCGAAAACTTTACGTTCTCGATCGTGGCGCCGTTCACCGCGGCGAAAAGTCCGCTGTTATCGGACACAGAAGAACAACTGAAAGTAAGAGTATTACCTTGTCCGTCGAAAACGCCGGAGAAAGGCGCGTCGACCGAACCGACGCTATCGACCGGACCGGCCGTAACGGATGCGCCGAGGACGACCTTTTTGCCAGAATAGTCGTACAGACGGGTGTTCCGAACGAAAAGATCCCATTGCCATGCCGTCCTGATCGTAAAAGGATCCGATCCCGACCCGACTCCGGAGTCGAACAGGCAAACGGAAAACCGATCGGCGCATAACGACGAATAGGGAAGAACAAAACCGGTCTTTTCGTCATTCAAAATATGACCGGGGCAGGGATAATAACCGAACCCAACGCCGAAGCGAGGTAAATAAAGAGCGGTGTCCTCGTCGAATATAACCGATCCCGAAAGAAAATCGTAAACGGTTTTTGACGATAACGTATCAGGCAGCGTCCCGGCGGAATTACTGCCGACGGGACCTTTTTCGGACACGCCGTAACAATAAGACACGCCCCTGCCCGTTGAAGAAAGAGTACCTACCACCGAACCGTAAGAAACGGCAAGACTGCCTTCAAAGGTGGGAACGGCGTAATTATTTTTTAATTCGCCCATGCTGTTACCGGCGAGTCCGCCGAAAACGGTGCCGTTATTGGAAACGATCTTACCGATGAACACGCTCTCCTTCAAAGAAGAACGAGCGCCCGACAACGACCCGACCACGCCGCCGAATGTGTTGCGCGCGCGGACGGTCGCAAAAGACGAACAAGACAGGATCGAACCTTTACAAGAGCCGACGACGCCCCCAACGAAAGCGTTGCCGGTGACGTCGACAAAAGAGATACATTTTTCTATACGACTGCCGTCTGCGTCGCCGACGATGCCGCCGACGTAGTTGCTCCCGCGAACGGTCCCTTTAACGATCAAACCGGAAATAAGACATCTCGAACCGGTATTCCCGAAAACGCCCGCGGCGCCCGTCGTGCTGTCGACGGAAACGATCAAAGTATGATCGTTGCCGTAAAACGATCCCTCGAAACTGTTGGAAGAATTACCGATCGGCAAAAAGTCCGTATCCGACAGATCAAGGTCGGCGCGGAGCTCAACGCGCACGTTCGAGCTCGAAGTCGATTGCATTTCCCGCGAAAAAGCGACCATCTGTTCGACGGTGGATATTTCTATTACGTCTTCGGCTGCTTCGGCAGTCGCGCCGGGAGAAAAAGAAAAGAAAAATGCAAACGATGCGAGCAGGATCGCAAAAACAACGATTGTTACATATACGCGCGGAGATATAAATTTTTTCATACGTAAAAAAATTATAACATATCCTTATTTCGATTTCAAGTACCAAAAACGAAAAAGAATATCCGTTTTGATAAAAAGATTTTTACGTGGTCCCTCATCTTGCCGTATCGCTCTGTAAAAAACGGTCTCCGATAAAAACGAACAACCTTTTTCGTCCTCCTTTCGTTTCGATCTTAGAATACTGTTTTTTTGCGTTTAGGATCCCGTATATTGATATACGGTTTTCTTTTCTGTCGCAACATGTTTTTCTTGTTTTGTTCCGAAAAATCTTTTTTCGATCGAGGGACAGCGGTCGATCGTTCCCAAACGTATTCATACCCGACGACGCTTCCGAACGACTGTTTTTCGGGAGCGCTTGACAATGCGATATTAAAAGAATATAATTAATTTTATGAAAAATAAAAAGGTAGTTCGTCTGCTTTTACTCTGCTTCGTACTGGTAGCGTTTTGCATCGCGAGCGCAAGTTGCGCATCTTCGGCAACCGCGACTTATCCGGAACAAAGCGCCCGGATCATGACCGCCGCCGGGGATTCCGACCCGATCGTCGCCTACGGTAACGCGACCAACGTGGTCATCTTTATCTGTTTTGCCGACGAAGATCCTTTCGCCGTTCGTTCTTCGGTGCCGGGCGACCTTGTTTCCCGATTC
>CACXDF010000080.1 GCA_902766325.1 uncultured Eubacteriales bacterium
CGCATGACCTTGATCGGACAGGGGCTACCCGCCATGATGCCGGTACGCATATGGCTGAAATCCGTCTTCTCGAAGTCGGGATGGTTGAGCATAGTGATGAACATGGTGGGCACGCCGTGGAAGCAGGTGATCTTCTCTTTATTGATACAAGCGAGGCCCTTACGCGGAGAAAACGCGGTAATGGGCGACATGGTGACGCCGTGCGTGACGCTCGCGGTCATGGCAAGGACCATACCGAAGCAGTGGAACATGGGCACCTGGATCATCATGCGATCGGCGGTGGAAAGGTCCATACAGTCGCCGATGGCCTTACCGTTGTTGACCACGTTATAATGCGTGAGCATAACGCCCTTAGGGAATCCGGTGGTACCGGACGTGTATTGCATATTGCAGACGTCGTTCTTTTGGATCTTGCGGCGACGCTCTTCCACTTCGGAAGCAGGCACGTTTTCGGCGAGAGCCCAAGCCTCGTTCCAACTCCAGCAACCGGCCGATTCGCCGTCGTAGAGGACGACGTTCTTTAAGTAAGGGAGTTTTTGCGCGCTGAGCTTACCCTTTTCGGAAGTGGCAAGTTCGGGGCAAAGTTCGTTGATGATGGCAAGATAGTCGATATCCTTAAAACCCGAGATCATAACGAGGGTGTGGGTATCGGACTGACGAAGCAGGTATTCTATCTCGTGGATCTTGTAAGCCGTATTGACGGTAACGAGGACGGCGCCGATCTTGGTGGTCGCCCAGAAAGTGATATACCATGCGGGTACGTTAGTCGCCCAGATTGCTACGTGATCTCCGCGCTTGACGCCCATAGCGATAAGAGCGCGCGCAAACCTGTCCACGTCATCTCTGAACTGCGGATAGGTACGGGTGTAATCGAGTTCGGTAAAGCGGAAAGCATACTGCTCCGGGAACTCCTCGCAGATCCTGTCCAAAACGTCCGGGAAGGTCTCGTCAATAAGCGTTTCTTTCGGCCAAACGTACTTTCCGGTACCCGTTTTGTTGCTTTGGAGCGCCCGACCGCGCTTTTTATATTGCGCCATGTAGTTAGCAAACTGCGGCACGACGATACCGGCGTCGCAAAGTTCGTTAGACCAACGTTTAACCCATTCGAGGGAGATATAACCGTCGTAACCGATCTTTTTCAACTCGGCAAAGACCTCTTTCAGGGGCATGGTACCCTCGCCCATCAGAACGTAACGTAAAGAACCGTTTTCGTCGATCACACTGTCCTTGATATGAACGTACTTAACGTAAGAACCGAGGTTCTCGGCGGTAGTTGCCGGGGTTTCGCCCATGTATCTGTACGGGTGATGCACGTCCCACAAAGCGGCGACGGCGGGGCTGCCGACGGCGTCGAGCAACTTACGAAGGCGCAGAGTGTCGGCATAAACGCCGTTACTCTCCACGACCAACGTCACGTTGTTTTCTTCGGCGAAAGGCGCCAACTTTTTCAAAACGGAAACGACGTATCCATCGTCCACTTCTCCCGTCGGTTGCGGTTCGAGATCGCCCAGGATACGGACGAACGGCGTAGAAAAACGAGCGGCCAAAAGAATATATTCTTTCAGTTCTTTAATGTTCTTCTCTTCGTTTTCTTTGTTTTTCAGCGGACAGCCGGAACTGAAGCAAGACACTTCCAGATTCAGTTCTTTCAGCTTCAGAAAAGTGGCGTCGACGGCTTTGCCTTCAAAAGGCGCTGCGTGAATGGCGGACAGCTCTTTTCCCAGTCCTCTGACTTCAATGCCGTCGAGTCCGAAATCCTT
This sequence comes from uncultured Eubacteriales bacterium, assembly GCA_902766325.1. GTDB lineage: Bacteria > Bacillota > Clostridia > Christensenellales > DTU072 > CAG-1782. The sequence goes on from CACXDF010000080.1 coordinate 1,761, forward strand.
CGCCATGGAATAGATCTCGGTCCAACTGAAATCGGGACAAGCGAGCGTGGAAAAACTGAGTTTCATAAAAATGGCTCCTTAGTATTTATAAGTGGTATGTTAACACTTTAAAAAAACCTTTGCAAGCAAAAAAAATATACTTATTTGATTTTTTTCAGTTTTGCCCCTCGTCTTGCTCCTAAGACGATATTTTCGTCGTATGAGACCCCCTTTATATTGACAAAATACCGCCCGTATTGTATTATATAATACAATCCACAGGAGGATTTTCATGCTGTATCGATTAAAAACCGGAAACTTTTCCAACGTAAACGCCTACGCCGTCAATAAACTTTTTCCTCGTTCCTATTTTATCCCCTTTTCCGATCGGGAAAAGGCAAAAACGGTCGCCTTGGAAGAAGAGCGCTATTCGTCCGACGCCGTACGCTGTTTATCGGGAGAATGGGATTTTCTGTTTATCGAAAATCCGACCGACCTTGCCGATCCTTTCGATACCGACGCTGTGATGTTCGACCGGGTGCAAGTCCCCTCTTGTTGGCAATTCACCGGCTACGCGAAGCCCTTTTACCTCAACGCGAGATACCCTTTTAAGGCCGACCCGCCGCGCATTCCGACCGTCAAGGCGGAACCTTATCACCTCGGCGTCAAGCTTATCAATCCCGTCGACGCGTATAACAATATCGGCGTTTATCGCCGCTTTATCGATATCCCCGACGACGACAAAACGAGAAAACTGGCTTTCCTCGGCGTTTGCTCCTGCGTGGACGTCTTTATCAACGGCAGATTCGTCGGTTACAGCGAAGGTTCGCATAATACGGCCGAATTCAACGTCGACGAATTTTTAACGCCCGGAAAAAACGAGCTCGTCTGCGTGGTAAGACGATGGTGTAACGGTACCTATCTCGAATGCCAGGATATGTTCCGTAACAACGGCATTTTCCGCGACGTTCTTTTATACGAAACGCCGAAAGAAAACATATACGACTACGAGATCGTGACGGAAAAGACGGAAAAAGGATATAACCTGACCGTAAAAGTCACCGTAGAAAACCCAAGCGGCGGCACGGTATCCGTCGAACTCGATTGCGAAGGAAAGACCTATACGCAGTCCAGCACGTCGTCGGAAACGACCTCTTTCTTTTTCGCCGACCTCCCCGTACGAGAATGGTCGGCGGAGAGCCCCGTGCTCTATCCCCTGCTTTTCGGACTGAACGGTCAGTACTTCCGTACGGAGATCGGTTTTAAGACGATCTTTATCCGCGACGCGGTATATTATTTCAACGACAAGCCGATCAAACTCCTCGGCGTCAATCACCATGATACTTCGCCTACGGCGGGCTACGTGATGACGGTCAAAGAGTTGGAAAAAGACGTTCGTCTGATGAAGCAATTCAACGTCAACTGCGTACGCACCTCGCACTACCCGCCCGATCCCGTCTTTTTACGGTTTTGCGACCGCTACGGTCTGTACGTCGTCGACGAAGCGGATATCGAAACGCACGGTATGGATAACAACCCCTGGGGCATCAACGGCATCAGTAACAATCTCTTTTATAAAGATCTGTATTGGGATCGCGTGCAAAGAATGTACTTCCGCGATCGTAACCACCCCAGTATCTGTATGTGGTCGCTCGGTAACGAGTCCGGAGGTTTCAAATGCCAGGACTACTGCTATCACAATATCAAAAAGCACACTTCCATCCCCATCCATTACGAAGGAGTCATCCGTACGCGCAGAAAGGCATACGATATCCGTAGCGAAATGTATACTCCCATTTCTTTTATGCGGAGACGGCATCGCAGAGCGCTCGCTCTACGCAACAGATGTTATAAACCTTATTTTCTGTGCGAATACGCGCACGCTATGGGCGTCGGCCCCGGCAGTCTGAACGACTATTATAACCTGTTCATGTTGAGTAATCATTACCTGGGCGGTTGCATATGGGAATGGGCCGATCACGCCGTACTCCATAAAGACGGTTCTTACACCTACGGCGGTGACCACGGAGAATACGTTCACGACGGAAATTTCTGTGTGGACGGACTTTTCTACCCGGACAGAAGACCGTCCCGAAGCGCCTTTGAGATGAAAAACGTCTATCGTCCCATCCGCGCGAAGTTTTCCGGAAAAGAATTGCACTTGACCAACACGCGATTCTTTACCGATTCTTCCGACATACTCATTAAAGTTTTGGTACGCGCGGACGAAAAAATCGTTTCCGAGACCACCAAAACGATCATTATAGAACCCCAAAAGTCTTTTTCTTATACGCCCGTGTTGCCGGTTTCCGACAATATCGACATCGTGATCTATTATATTGACAAAGAAACGCGGGAGGAGATCGCCTTCGAAAATATCATCGTAAAAGAGGATCTCGATAAGTCCCCCGCCACCAAAAGAAAGCTGAAAGAGCTGCTTACCGTATCCAAAAAGTCTTACGACGTCGAAGTAAAGGGCGACGATATCGAGATCACCGATAAGGACAAGACTTTCCGCTACGTTTTCAATAAGAAATCCTGCACCTTCACCGTCATCGAGACGGGCGGCGTCAATCTCGTCAACAGTTCCCCGACTAACCGTCACGGCGTGGTAGGAAGCTATACCGAGATGTTCCGCGCGCCCTTTGACAACGACAGATATCCGCAAATCATGTGGAAGACGCAAGGTATGGACTCCTATTCCATCAAGCCGAAGTTCGTACGCGTCGAAAAGAAGTTCAACGCTTTCGTTATATACGCTTCTTTCCGCTTCAAATCCAATCGTATCCTTGCGACGGAGACCGACCGTATTTCCGTCTTCCCCAACGGGACCATCCTGTACGACGTATTCTTTACACCCTGGTTCGTACCCTTCCTTGCGCGCATCGGAAAGACCTTCGAGTGGAATAAGGATCTGACGCGCTCGACCTGGTTCGGTCGCGGCCCGGGCGAAAGTTATCCGGACTTCAAAGCCGGCACGAAATTGGGGTCGTATTCAATCGATATTTCCGAAGAAGAACCTTATATTTACCCGCAACACAACGGCACGATGGGCGGCGTGCGTCACGCGTCCGTGACCGATGAAGACGGCGGCAAAGGTATTACTTTCAAAGCCTATAAACACCCGTTCTATTGGACGGCGAAGCACTATACGGAAAGAGAACTCGACAAGTGGACGCATCGGGAAGAAATGAGCGATCTGCCCGCCACCTTTACGACCGTGGACGGCTTTTTCCGCGGCGTGGGAAGCGCAAGTTGCGGCCCCCTGCCCCTCTTTATTTATACCCTGAGCGGCGTACCCTTCCGTCAGTACCACTACCGGTTTTCGCTCAATCCTTTTAACGACGAAGAGCCTGCCGACGCGCTCGATCCGGAACAGGAACGCGAACTGCAAGAGTTCTTGAGCGAAGAAGAAAAAGAATAGACCCCTCGGCGAGAATACCCGCTATTGACAAGCGAAGCGGAAACGCTTATAATGCAATTATAAAAATACGAAATCGGAGCAAAATATGGCTAAAAAGAAAAAAGAACTGAGACCCCTGTCCGTAGACATCGAAACGATCAGAAAGCAGATCGTCGCTTTTTGCGAAGAACGCGCCTATCCTAACAATGCGGAATCATCTTTGTTTCAGACGATCGAAGCGTTACGCGCCGACGAGATCAACTGCCACCGTTTTCTTTGTCCCGTGGACGACTACTATAACGACAGACCGGTCGACTTCCGCAAGGCCACGGCTCGCAGCGTTTACTTCTCCATGACCAACTCGGTCGCCAAAAAACTGGAGATCAGTAATATCCCGCTCATTGCCACCTTCTACTACAGTCTGCTCCCCAAATTGAAAGAAAAATACGAAAAAGCCGGCTACTCGGACGAACTCTTTTACGACACGGTAGACTATCTTCGTACCAAAATGTACAACGGCTATCGCGTATTCGGCACCTGGGGCATCTTCGAAGAGCCCGACTTTGCCAAGATCTTTACGTTAGAACAATTCGGTTTCGGTCGTATCTCTTTTGCCGTCGGCAAGAGTCCCGTTACGGCGGAAATAAACGGTAATAAGATCGAGCGCGGACATAAAGTCGTATTCTGCTACTTCCCCACCGTCGACAGACCCACGCCGGAAGAATGCAAAGAGTCCTTCAAAAAAGCATACGAGTTCTTCCGCAAAGACCTGGGCGATAAGATCTGCTTTGTGTGCGAATCGTGGATGCTCTACCCCGTACACAGAGATTTTATTCCCGAAACGGACGTCGACGATCAGCCTGTCCTGACCGTTATGAATTGCTTCCGTCTCGTCAGCCAAAAGGCTCTCCGTAACAACCCCGACTACTGGTATATCTTTAACCGTCTCTACAAAAAAGACGACAAAGAAGATCTTTTTATCAACACTCCTTTGGAAATCGGGTATGCCGAACACATCAAAAAAGGCGGCTCGATGGGTCGCGGAACGGGTATCTTCTTCTACGACGGAAAAGATTTTACTTTGTAAGAAAACAAGCAAAAATACGTTTATTTCAGCGCGGC
>CACXDF010000081.1 GCA_902766325.1 uncultured Eubacteriales bacterium
TCCTGCGCCGCCGCTCGGGTAAAAGTCATCACGAGGATCCGACGCACGTCGGCGCCCTCCTCCAGCATACGGATTATCTTTTCGATCAGAACGGTCGTCTTGCCGCTGCCGGCCGAAGCGGAAACGAGGACGTTACCCTTAGAGGAAAGCACGGCTTTTTGATCGTTACTCCATTCCATTTTGGCTCTCCCCCTCGTAAAAAGCAGTCTTGTTCACGCCCGTCGGCTTTTTTCTTCTTTCCACCTCTCCGCACAGCGCGCGGTAGGGGCACCTGTCGCAGGCTTTATCCATCGGATTCTTTTCTTTATCTCCGCTTTGGATATCCGAAATTGCTTGTTCGGATATCTTGAAAACATAATCCGTTATTTCGCGGAATTCTTTTTCGGACAAGCGATTGCCGCCCCTGTCCGTAAATTCGAGCGCTCCTTTTTTATCCGCGAGCGTAAAATCTACGGTAGGACTTACGTACCGACCTTCCTTTACTCCTTCCGCCGCGCGATCGTCGAAACGGCAATAGGTCTCTACGCTGTTCTCCATCTGTCCGCACATTGCATAAGAGCTCTTCTTTGCGTAATACCCGGAACGGATAGGCAAATAAAAGACGCCCGCCGGACGATAACCTTTTTCCAAAAAGTGCTTCAGATAGACGTACAACTGGATCTTTTCTCCGGTAAAAATTTTATCCGTTTGCGGCTCGTAATTGCCCGACTTATAGTCGATGACGCATATCTTATCTCCGTCGACGTCGGCGCGGTCGACGTATCCTTTGAAGTAGTACTTTTTACCGTCCACAGTCAAACTGAGCGCTTCTTCCCGGTCGAATCGAACTTCAAAGTAGGTCGGAACAAAAAAGGAGTGAACGGCGTTTTCGGTCAGTTGCGTCAAAACCCGACGACACTCTGCGCGAAGTTGTTCCATCTCGTATGCGGAAACGGGGTCGTCGTAAAACCTGCGGTTCTCGGCGGCAGAAAAGACCTTATTTATGCTCCGCTCTATCCTTTGCGGGATATCCGTAGCCGTTTTCAGATCCTTCGCATTGGCGCGGAAGTAGTGTTCCAGAACGGCGTGAATGAGCGTGCCCTTTTCGTTGGGGCGCATCCGTCCTTCTTCTCTCTCGCGTAATTTCAAAACGTCCGACAAGAAATGTTTGTAAGGACAGTTGAAATAGTTTTCGAGCATAGTGACGGAAATTATACTGTCCTCGCCCGATTTACGATATCCCGCAGTGGGGTCGCACTCTTCGCTCCCTTCTTTTATCTCGACGGCATAACCTTTTTCGGCAAGATAGGCCTTTACCGCGTCGGTATACTCGGGCGGCACTTTGCCCGAGACGTATTCGTAATACGCGTTCTCCGGACAAGATAACCGATACAGCAGTTTTTGTTCTTCGTTAAAAGAATAATACGAATCGAGCGGTTTTTCTTCGAGGCCGAGCCTGTCGAGTATCTCCTGTACGCCTTCGCCTTTTTCCGTTTTGTCTCCGGCAAGTCCCGTTTGAGAATAGCCGACGTACAGCCCGTGCGAAGGCTTTGAGATCAGATCTATTACGGAAAACTTCTCGAAAAGATTTGCTTCGATGGGCGACGGATAGATCACCAGCCCGCTTTTTTTCATCAACTCCGTGTCGTAACAACCGAGGATGAGCGGGTCGGAAGTTTGGACAGGAAAGTTGCCTGCCGTAGCGCCCAGCACGAACAGGAACTTGACGTCGGAAAAACGACTGTCCGACGTATTGCCGATAAAGACGCAATCGACGTACTGAGGCAAAAGGCTCACGCTCATTCCTTCCAGCGTTGCCGAAAGCATTTCCGCAAAGTCCGCCGGAGACGAAGGACGCCCGCCGCAAATGGACTTGATTTCTTCGGCGACGGCAATCAGGTCTTCCGTATCCGAATACGCAAGCAGGACTGTGTCCCTTTCTTCTTCGCACCGTTCCCGCAGCTTAGCCGCCTCTTCCGATCTGAGCACGGAGATAAGATAATCGCAGAATTCTTCCGTTCCCGCGCCCGCTTTCGGTACTTTATCCAAAAGGGCGATCACTTTTTTCCGGACTTCTTCGGCTTCGGGAGAGTCTTCTTTAAACGGCGTCAAAAAGCGGGAATAGGATATCCCGTATTTTAAACAATGATTTTCAAAGACCCGTCTTTCCTCGAACGTGATCCCGGAGAGCGGAGACCGCATGAATTCCAACACGTCGTTCAAAGAGAAATCCGAACACACCGTTCTCAATGCGGAAAAGACGTACCGCGCGCCGAACGACCGCGCCACGGAAAACTTTTCGTCGGTGAAACAGGGTATTCCGAACCGCGCGAAAACGGTTTTCAGAACAGGCAGATAATCGGCCGCGTTACAACAAACGGCAAAGTCCTTATAGCGATAGCCTTCTTCGACGGTCAGTCTTCGTATCTCCCGGCAGGCGCACTTGACTTCTTCGTACGGGTTTTCCGCGTTAAAGACGCGTACTTTGTTCTTTTCTCTTTCCGAAAAATCGCCTTGTTTGCCGACCGAAAAGCCGAATACTTCTTTTTGAAGCGTCCGAAAGGGTTCTTCGAGTTTTTGATTGTACTCCTCGTATATAACGGGTATCTTCTTTTCCGCGCACCAATCGACGAGAGCGTTGCGTTGGGAAGACGGATAACAAAAAACGTTGCTTCCGCCCATACCTCTGCAAAAAGAAACGGACACGGACGGGCATACCTCGATCAACTTTTTGATCACCGACGTTTGCAGATCGGAATAAACGTTAAAACCGAGCACGTAAACGTGGCTTTCGGCAATGGAAGGTATTTCCGGTATGCGCTCGCAAAGCCGTTCCACCCTTGTCACCGTATCGAAATGCTTTTCGGACAAAGCGCGTACGTACTCTTCGTATAAAAGGGCGATATCCGCCAGTTTTTCGGCGGTGACGCCCTCGATAGACGGTAGTCTATCCCTGATCTGTTCGGGCGTGATCCCCCCCGAACGAAGAGAAGCGATCGCCGCGAACATCTCTCGCGCAAAGCCGACGCTGCGGATATTTTTGTAATAGTTCAGTTTATCGTTATTTTCGGCGATGACCCGATATAAAAGAAGCACCGTGCCCTCTTTGGACAAGCAATCCTTGACCGAACTGCCGAGACTTCTGATCGCCAAACGGGTAAAACTCTCTACGTCCACGGTAAAAGAACCGGACGGGAAGCACCGCTCGCACACCTCTTTTTCCACGCCGAGAGTATACCTGTCCGGCACGATAAAGAGATGCCGAGCCCCGGGCGCGTCGTTCTTTTTCAGCCTCTCAAACAGACCTCTGTGCCCGCCGAGAGTGGTATTTGAGTCGATACAAAAAAATTTCATACGACTAATGATACCATGAAAAGCGTCCGCTTGCAAGATTTTTACATTTATCGCGCCTAAATTAGAGCGTATTTTTTATTGACAAAATAGAAATTGTTATATATAATATCACTTACGTTCGCGCGTCCTTTTTCGTCATGCGACGACGAAGACGTAAGAACGACCGAAAACAGATCATTAATTTTGCGAGGAATACAGTATCATGAAAAGAACTTATCAACCCAAGAAAAGACAAAGAAGCAAAGAACACGGTTTCCGTGAAAGAATGTCCACCAAAAACGGACGTAACGTGCTGAAAAGAAGAAGAGCCAAAGGCAGAGCGAAGCTGTCCGCGTAATAAAGCGGGGCTTTTCTCATGCAAAGGATCTACCGCCTGACGCAACGGGGGAGTTTTTCTTACATATACAATCACGGAGTTTGTCGCACGACGCCCCGTTTAAGTGTCTATAAGGTCCCCGCCCACAACGTAAAAGTAGGCATCGTCGTCGGTAAAAAGGTCGGCAACAGCGTGGTCAGAAGTCGCGTAAAGCGCCGCATCGGCGAACGCTTTCGGCTATTGATCCCGAATATCGACCCGAAAAACAATTTTGTCATCGTAGCGCGCTCCGCCTGCGCGGACGCCACCAGCGAAGAGATCAATACGGATCTGATCTACGTTCTGAAAAAACTCGGAGTATTTTCGGAAATTTCGGAGAACAGGGAATGAAGCGATTTTGTTTTTTTCTGCTTCGGCTTTATAAAAAATTTATTTCTCCTTCCCTTGCCTCCCGCTGTAAATATACGCCCACCTGTTCCATGTACGCGTACGACGCGATAGAGCGGTACGGCGTGATCCGCGGGATACTCCTCGGCAGCTTTCGGATCCTACGTTGCAATCATTTTTCCAAAGGCGGTTACGATCCCGTCAAAGAAAACCTCAGAGGTAATGCCAAATGGACTTTATGATTTTACTCTCGGCCAATAAACTCAGCATCGCCATCGGAGATCTTATTTATAAGTATCTCTATGCGTGGGTACAGACCTGGTCGGATAACTGGACGACGATAGGCGCGTTCAGCGTGACGACTATTATGTTTACCATCTTTTTAAAAGTTCTCGTTTCTCCCCTGGATATCTGGCAAAAAGCGGTCATGCGTAAAAACGCCAAAAAGATGGAGGCTATGAAGCCGGAACTCGAAAAGATCAATAAGCAATGCGGTAGCAACCGCGAGCTTCTTGCGCAAAAACAGCGCGAAGTGTATAAGAAGCATAAGTATTCCATGTTCGGTTCTTGTTTGCCTCTTGTCATTACCATGGCGGTCTTCTTTATCGTTTTCGCCGGTTTCAACGGCGCCGTTGCGACTCACAATGCGGAAACTTATAACGCCCTCCGCAACGAATACAACACGGTCTACGAAAAAGTGATCGACGAAAAGGACCCCGGCAAAACGCTGACGGGAGATGCGGCCGCCGCAGTCAATGCGGAAGCGGTATCCGCCGGTCAAGCCGCCGTTGTCGAACTGTACGAATCCAAATATAAAGAGTCCTTCTTCTGGGTCAAGAATATCTTTGCCGGAGACAACTGGCAATCCCCGATCATGTCCGCAGCCGAAACGGCGAAGTCCGTTTCTCTTCGTGAAGACGAATACAATAACGTCATGGGCGGACTGAAATCCAAATATACCGGTTGGAACGGATATCTCATCCTGCCCGTCCTCGTTCTTTTACTGAACGTCGCGTCCATCTTCATCAATAAACCGATGATGCAACAACAACAAAACGCTACCGTCGCCGCTCCCGGACAGACGGACGAACAGAAAAAGGCGCAACAATCGCAGGCCAAGATGATGCAATACGTTATGCCCGTGATGATGTTCGTGTTCGCCCTCTTCTATTCGGCCGCGTTCACTCTTTATATGTTCGTCAATATGCTCTTCTCCATCATTCTCAACCTGACCTACACCATTATCACCAAGAAAAAGGACGACAGAGAGAAGGATCGCATTTTGTCCACCACTTATAAAAAATAACCTTGTAAGGAGATAAAATAATCCAATGGAACAACAATCGTATGAATTCAAGGCGTCCAACATAGCCGCCGCCAAAAAGAAAGGTCTGGAAACGTTGGGGCTCACCGAAGAACAAGCGGAGATCGAAGTTATTTCTAACGGCGGTATCTTTTCTAAAGCGATCGTACGTATCACGCCTAAAGAATCGTCCGCGGAAGAGGTAAACGAAGCGGCGGAAAAAGTTGAAGAAGTCAAAGAGGAGATCGCGCCCAAAAAAGCAACCGCCAAGGCGTCCGTTCCGGCTTCCGACGAAGAAGAAAAAGTCAGCTACGAAGTCCTGAAACAAAAACTCGAAGAAGGTAAAGTCTTTTTTGCGGATCTCTTGAAGACGGCCGGCGGAAAAGGCGGTTTCGAGGCGCATATCCGCGACGGAGAACTCTGCTTTTATATCGGCTCGGAAGACGCTAAGCGCTTTATCGGCTACAAAGGCGAAACGCTGGAAGCCATTCAGGTCCTCGTCAGCCATTTTATCAACCAAAAGAACGAAGGTCCGCACATCAGCGTGATCGTCGACGCGGACTTCTATCGCGAAAGAAGAAAGAAAACTTTGATCGCCATGGCTCGCCGCCTTGCGACGCAAGCCTTCCGCACGCATCGTGAGATCGCTCTCGATCCGATGAACAGCTATGAACGTCGTATCATCCATACCGCGCTTCAAAACAGCTACGAAGCGGAGACCCGTTCGGACGGCGAAGGCGCCGAACGTCACGTAGTCATCGTTCCGAAAAACGGACAAATGAGTTACGGGACCGATTCTTCCTTCCGTAAAAAAGGCCCGTCTCGCACCAAGAGCTACGGCTACGAAAAAAGAAAGTTCTTTTAAGCCGTGACGGATACCATCGTCGCCGTGGCGACTTCGCTTGCCACGACGTCTGCTATCAATATTATTAAAGTAAGCGGCGAAGACGCTTTTGCTCTTGTGCAAAGCGTCTTTTCTTGTAAAAAAATGCCCTCTCCTCCCCAGCCGAACTATATGTATCTCGGAAGGATCGAAGGAAAAAACTTTTCCGAACGGGCGTTTTGCGTTTTCTTTAAAGGCCCCCGTTCTTATACCGGCGAGGACGTAGCCGAAGTACATTGTCACGGAGGCATCGGAGTTACGCAGGCTATCGTCCGCTTATTGCGCGAAAAAGGCGCTCGTCCCGCGCAAGCGGGAGAATTCACGAAGCGGGCTTTCCTCAACGGGAAGTTGACCTTAGCCGAAGCAGAAGGCCTGCTCGACGTAATAAACGCAGAAAGCGAGAGCGCCATCCATAATGCCTATCGACTCGTCGGAGGACAACTTTTGCAGGGTCTGTACGAGAGCGAAAAACGTTTGATCTCCGCTACGGCCATGCTCGAAGTCAAGCTCGACTATCCCGAAGAAGTGGAAGAAGA
>CACXDF010000082.1 GCA_902766325.1 uncultured Eubacteriales bacterium
ATGATCGCCAAAACGGAAATCAAAATCTTCTTTTTCATTGTTAGTGTTTCTCCTTTCACTTAATTTAGCGCTTTAACTTGATAAAGCGAAATCATTATAACATGGCACTTTAGTTTTGTAAAGCGTTTTTTGACAACTTTTTTTGGGATTTATAAAAAAATATTTGAGGTTTAAAAACGAATGTTGTACAATGTGCGCATGAAAAAGTTTTTTGCAGGCAAGGACGAATACGCGTTCAGTCGGCTGATGTACATTTTGGAAGCCGGATTCGAGTATTTTATATCCTTACTTATTACGGGCGCGTACCTTGCTAAGGTCACGTCCGATATCGGCATCAGCGACGGCGTGACGGGTATTCTGACGGCGTTCGTTTCGCTCGGCTACGCGTTTCAGGTCTTCGCGTTGCTTCTTGCCGGAAAGCGCCCTGTCAAAAGGTGGGTGACCTTTTTTCACTCGGTCAATCAGCTTTGTTTTGCCCTCGTCTATCTCGTGCCCGTTTTTAACGTTGACAAAACGGCGAAAACGGGGATCTTCATTCTTCTGCTTCTTATGGGCTATATTATCAGCAACGTAATACTCTCGCCGAAAATGAACTGGTTTATGGAACTGGTGGACGACAGCAAAAAAGGATCTTTCACGGCAACGAAGGAGATCGTTTCTTTGATCGGCGGCGTCATAACTTCCGTCATAGCGAGCGTTGTTATCGATAAGTTTGAAGAAAAAGGAGAACTCCACACCGCTTTTATCGTCACTTCGATCGCCATCTTTTTATTAGCGGTCTGCCATACGTTGACGCTCGTTCTTTCCAAAGAAAAAGACCTGCCGCCCGAAGAGAACAAAAAAATGGGCGTGCTCTTAAAAGAGCTCTTTCATTATAAACGCCTGCGTAAGATCATCTTTTTATGCGCGCTTTGGAATATAGCCACCTATATCACGACGCCTTTCTACGGTAGTTATCAAATAAAAGAACTCGGCTTTTCGATGACTTTTGTGTCCGTGCTTGCTTTCGCGCACGCGGCGGCGCGGGCGGCGGTCAGCCATCCGTTCGGAAAGTACGCCGACAAGACCTCTTTCGAGCGCATTCTTTTGATCGGATTCGGTATCGCGGCGGTCGGGTTCTTCGTCAACGTTTTCACCGTGCCGAGCAACGGAAAATATCTTTATACCGTCCACTATATTCTGTACGCAGTCAGTCTGGCTGCGATCAGCGGAGGTTTACTGAACCTCGTCTTTACCGAAGTGCCCGTTCGTCTGCGTATGTGCGCGTACGCGCTGGAACAGGGGATATCGGGATTAAGCGGTTTTTTGGCGAGTACGCTCGGCGGCCTGCTCGTAACGTACGTTCAAGATGGCAGCAACACCCTTTTCGGTATTTCCGTCTATGCGCAACAGGTACTCTCCCTCCTCGGCGCGCTCTTTACGTTGGCCGCTATCGTCTGGCTCCTTTTCGGTTTAAAAAAAGAACGCGACCCGCAATAAACCGATTTCATTCTATTTTTCCGCTTTCGGCGTTTTGAAAAAACAACCAGTATCCCTTATCGGAGTCTTCTTTTTCCGGCAAAAAAGTCGTAACGCCGTCCGTCACTTTGGGAGGGCGAACCTCTTTCACACCCGGAACGCCGTACCCGAGATAAGTCACTCTGCCGTTATCGTCGCGGAGTCTGCCCACGACGTAATAGTCCTCTCCGTCGTATCGGACTTTGACCCATTCGGAATCGGGGATAAGGGCGGAAAGGGTCTCTTCCGCGGGATGCACGACGAATAATTCGTCCACCTTGTTTTTGACGGAAGAATAATAGTTTTTTCTTTCTTTTGTCAACCTGTCGAGTATCTCCCGATCTTCGGCCTTCTTTTCCTCGGAGATAGGTTCTTTTTGTTCGGTTCCGAAAGACGGTTCGGTAAAGAAATCGACCTTTACCGTCGCCCCTCCCGAAGCGACGACCGCGCCCTTAAGTAAGACCGCGCATCCGATCTCGTCGTCGGGTCCTATTTCCGCCGCAAGCGACGTTTCCGTCTTTTTCCCCGTAAGCGGAAGGCGATAATATTTGTTCCCGATCCTGAGGATCGCTTCCATATCCGCCGAAAAGTTTTCTCCGACCACCTTAACGCCCGTCTCGCTCCCCACTTGTATGACAGAAGCGTATCCGACTGTCTTTTTATCGGTAAGTACGATCGTTTTTTTGATAAGTGCCATGATAAAAAAGTATGCCGCCGAAGTATAAATATGCGAAAGAACGCGATAATCATATCGATGCAATCGGTATTGATCGTCGGAGCGTCATCCGGTATCGGATACGCTTGCGCAAAAAAGTTTATTGTCGAAGGGTATGAAGTACTGGCGCTTTCCCGTACGGAATGCGTCCTTGCCGGCGTAAAAAACTATTTATGCGACGTAAGTAACGAAAGCGAACTCGACCTGACGCTAAACGCCCTTCTTGCCGAAAACCCTCGTATTCGACATTTCGTTTACAGCGCCGGATTCAGTATGGCCGCGCCGCTCGAAAAAGCGGACCCGAAAGACTACCGGTACCTGTACGAAGTCAACTTTTTCGGTTTCGTCCATTGTTTACGCCGTCTTATACCCGCCTTGCGCCACAGCAGCGGTTCCGCCTGCGTCGTCAGTTCCGTAGGCGCCCTCTTTCCCATCCCTTTCGATCCCTATTACGTTTCGTCCAAAGCGGCGTTAAACGCCTTTTGCGCCGCTCTGCAAACGGAACTCCGGCCTAAAGGAGTCCGCGTTTTGTCCGTCATGCCCGGCGGCACGAGAACCGATTTTACTTTCAAAAGAAAAATATACTCAAACGAAAAAACAGGCGACTATTCCGTCGCCGTAAAAACGGCTTCCGAAAAACTGAAAGAAATAGAACAGCAAGGCGCGTCCGCAAATAAAGTCGCCGAAGAGATCTACAATAAGTGCGCGGCTTCTTCCGCGTTCTATCTTTTTGCGGCGGGACTGAAAAATAAACTCGCCTGCGCTTTGATCCGGTTTTTACCGCAACCTTTATTGACCATGCTTACGCGCGCCGTCTTTCTGTCAAGTCCCGGCCCTACCGAACGGTAAAGCAAGCAAATCCGTACGGCGGTATCTCTCCGTCGATCAAAACGACGTTACCGTCCGCTTTGGCAGCGCATCCGATACATTCAACGACTTGTTTGGGTTCCGAAAATTCGATTTTCGGGTGCACGATCCCGTCCGTAAAGAAATTAAACAGCCCGACGGTAAGCGTGCCGTCCTTCCCCTCCGCGCACAATAAACCGAGGTTCGGATTTTTCAGACAGGTAGCGACGAGCGGCTTTTTTTGCACTCTCTCCACCCCTTCTTTGAGCGCTCGTTGGCGATAATAATTGGAAAAATAAGCGTTTTCTCCGCTAAGCGGAAGAGAAAAGCCGTCCAGTCCGAGCACGTAAAAAGACTGGCCTTTTTCATTGGTGTAATAATACGAAGCCGTCTTTCCGCTCGGCAGATACCTGCTGACGATCTCCGCTTTATCCGAGCATCGCAAGGCGCGAATAAAGCCGTTCTTTTTTATGGACATATCCGTTCCGAAAGGAAATTCTTCTTTGTCGTCGTATATCCGTTCGGCAGAAATAAAACCGACGTCAACGCCCCTCTTCGATAGTATTTCGGCGCCGCGACTATCCAATACGACGCCTCGATCAAGATAACGGACCGGCAAGCTCCGCGCGCTTTCGCCAAAGCAGACAACTGCGCCGCTTGATGGCGTATACAAAGCGGGCATACCGACGGAAAATAATCTTTGTGCCCGTCCGAAAGAACAGGTGGGCAAAAGCCTGTTTTTTTCGACGTAATTCATAACGGCGTAATACGGCTTACGAATAAAACCGTCAAAAAATCTACCGATCTTGCGTTCGGGCTGCGGGGGCAAAAAATCTTTTTGCGGCAAGAACTTTTTATCGACGTCCCACGTCGAAAACTTTTTCATCGGTTCGTAGAGTTCTATACCGACTTGTTTTTTTCCTTCGAACGCTTCGGCGATCTTTCGGATGGTATCGTAGTTTTTTACGTGATGGTCGACGTATCCGGTCTCGTACCCAAGCTCGTAATTATAGTCGAACATATATTTGAGTATCCCGCCTTTTCCGTCGGCATGGAGATAGGCGTCATAACACTCGAGGTAGTTTGCGGGGACGACGTACCGCGGACGGGGAAAAACGTCTCCTTCCGCAAAGATCTCCACGTCTTCGCCGTCGAACCAAGCCATCTCTTGCCTTGTATATTCGGCGACGGCGCGCGCGTCGCCCCATTCGGCCATCGCCTGCCAATACGGCGCGCCTATGGTGCGGAAATAAGGCTTCGTCTTCCCGGCAAAGGCTTTGGCGAGCGTCAAAGCGTCCGTACCCAAAAAGTCGAGCGTATCCAGGCACATACAGCAACCGAGGCGGATATTCTCGTCTACGCTGTCCACCGTCTCTCGCATGGAACGCGCAAAGGATAACAAACTCTCCGCAGAAATCGACATCCAGGCGTCGCGAAGAGCGTTACCCGGGCCGGTATACAGTTTATTAAAAAGGCGCAACTTGCCGTATCTCTTCCCCGTTTTCTCGTAAAGAGCCTTACGGTGCAACCTGCAAAAACAGCCGATACCGTAATCGCGCACCGAAAAGCGATAGTCGTCGTCGAACATGATGATATCCGGACCCGCTTCCGCAATGCGCTTTAAGTATGCCTTATAATCCCTTTCAAAGTTTTTATCAAGCGGACAAAACGAATCTTTACTCTTACCGAAAACGCCTTCAAGCGGCGTATAGCGTTTGTTGGCGACTTTATAACCTATTTCCGAAGCGCCGTGCCCGAAGTCGTCCAACCAAATGCCCGCCTCCATACCCGCGGCATGGATCTTATCGCGGAAAACACCGAACTTCTTCAGCTGTTTATCCAGTTTCTCCGGAGGATCCATAAAGTTTTTGAACATGCACAAAAAGATGCGATCGGCGTGGACGCGCTTGAATTCCTCGACGTGGGCGTCCATGTTTTCGTCAGTCACACGTTCGATGGCAACGGGTACGCTGAGCATGGCTTTATCTCCTTAGCTTTTCTTCGATCATGGAAAAAATTTCGTCTTCTTTCATTCCGCTTTTTCGACACGCGGCCAAAAAGTCGTCGCAGACCTTGTCAACGAAGTATCGCGATCTTTCCGCCAGCTTTGGCGCAGAGGGAGCAACGAAGCATCCTTTGGCGGGAACGGTATAAATATAACCGTCCTTTTCAAGCTCCTCATAGGCCGTTTTTACGGTGATGATCGCAACGGAAAGATACCGAGCCGCATTACGCACAGACGGCAATATCTCGTCCGGTTTCAGGCGTCCGTCGGCTATCTGCGACACGATCTGACCGTATATCTGTTTATAGAGCGGTTCTTCGCTCTGCGGGCGGATGACGATATCCATATCCTTTACATATTATAACCGTAAAAGCGTTTGCACGCAAGACGGAAACTGAGCGCCGCTCCGCCGACGTACGCAACCGAGCCTACGGCGAGAACGGCAAGACGCCAGCCGATATATTTTACGTCCATCGTATCGAGCGCCGTCTTAAAAGGCGGCACGACCTGCGCCAATACTTCCAACAGACCCGTGACCGCAAAAAATCCCAATATGGAGAGCAAAACGGATTTGGGGAACTTCAGGTCTTTAAAATACTGCGTCATAAAGATCATATTAAAGACGGAGTATTCTATCAGCGTCATCCCGATAAACGCAAAGTTGGGGTCGATCAACGGGAGCGCGGTCTCTTTTATCACAAAAACTTTGATCAACAGGCAAACGACAGTTAAAAAGAGCGTTCCCGTCTGACCGAACAGAATGTTGAAAAACTTCGACGCGACGATATCTTTTCTGCGAATGGGAAGGCCCGACATGAACTTAAAATCGTTATTGGCGATAAACGACGGGAATAGCGTCGTAACGAAGAAAAACATATATAGTACGGACGTAAATAACGGATATTCGGGAATAAAAACCATTAACGGAAACACGAAGAAAAGATAGTTATACCACTTCCATCCCAAAATGAATTCTTTTTTGATAAGCTGTTTCATAATACGATCTCCTCCTTGACGTAATAGACCATGATATCCTCCAAGGTGGGAACGGACGTCTCTACGTCGTCCGAATCGAATAAGTCTTCTCGTTTGATCAATCCGGTGAACCCGACCGGCGTTATTTTTTGTCCGATCAAGCGCTCTTTCAGACTGCCGGTAAGCGCATCCTTTTTCCCGCGTATCAGCGCGTGCCCGTCGATAATATTGTCTTTGGTATCGAAAAGAATTTGTTTGCCGTCGTCGATAAAAAGGATATAGTCGGCGCACTTATCGAGATCGGAGGTAACGTGCGTGGAAAAGAGGATGCTTCTGTTCCCCTGCTCCATGATCTTTTGCAAGAGATCGAGCAGCTCTTCTCTCGCCACCGGATCGAGACCGCTGGTCGGCTCGTCCAAAATGATCAACTTCGCGTCGTGCGACAAAGCGAGCGCAATGCCCAATTTTACTTTCATCCCCTGCGAAAGTTCTCTTACTTTTTTCGACGGGTCGATATGAAAAGTCTCGCAAAGGCGTAAAAACCTTTTTTCATCGTACTTTTTAAAGAACATACCGTACACCTTGCCGATTTTTTCCACCTTTTCGTTGGGATAACAGTCCATCGCCCCCGAAGAGAAACCGACGTCTTGCAGAATATCGAGCGAGTTCGTCCGAAGATCTTTGCCGAAAACGCTTATTTCTCCCTCGTCGTACGAATTAACGCCGGTAAGACACTTGATCGTGGTGCTTTTACCGGCGCCGTTCTGTCCGATAAAGCCTAAGATATACCCTTCCGGCAAAATAAATGAAATACCATCCAATAAAAAAGAATGATATTTCTTGCGCAAATTTTCTACTTTCAGCATTTTTACTCCTTCGGCACAGCCTTAACTGTGCCTATCGTATAGATACAGTATAGACACAGTCTCGATCTTTGTCAAGAGAAAAACGCTTGGTTTTTAACTTTCCGATACAACTTCCAAGTCTTCCACCCGTACCGCAATGTCTTTCTCCGTAGTACAATAAACGCCGTCTTCATCCTGATATATTTCACCTTCAAGAATAACCAGAACGTATCCGTTCCGTTCTCCGCCCATAATGGTCCCGACGTCGCCGACGTTCATACCTTGCTCCCTGTATCTGGCTCTGTCCTTTATCAATCTTACCTTATCAAGTTCTTTCATTTTCTTCTCCCTCCATACGGTGTAATCAAGACTAATCTTCCGTCGGGATAGGACATCCAACCTGATACGAAAGAAACATCTGCTCCGGTATCTCGTTTTTTTAAGTGTATCACAGTATTAATTCGTTGTCCATATTCATTCCTTGAACCAAGTATATAATCACCGCATTGATACGCCGATAAGGCTTGTCTTTC
>CACXDF010000083.1 GCA_902766325.1 uncultured Eubacteriales bacterium
GTGAGATAGTCGAGGTACTTATACAGACCGACGACGTACTTATTTTCGCAAAAGCCCTTCCTTCCGTCGTACAGATCGCGGTCGGCCTTTTCCCAATAAACGCCCGGCTCGATATTGAAATCCTGTCGATAGAAGTCCACGCCGTTTGCCTTAACGGACGCATCGATATATTCGCACATAAATAAATTGGCGTTTTCGTCGCCCATATTCCAAATATAATTGGTGTAGTTTTTCGATTGTTTTTCGGGTGAGAGAAGCCAATTATTCGCCTTGCCCGTTTGATATATCTTCGACTTGTCGGGAATGCGCTCCGGCTCGTACCAAAGGAGCATACCGATCCCCTTTTCGTGCAAATAGTCGCTGACGGCTTTCAGCCCGTTGGGATAGCGGCGCGTATCGATCTCCCAGTCGCCGCTGGTCGCGGCCCATTCGCCCAAACCTTCAACGTCGAACCAGCCCGCGTCGTACCATGCGTAATCGACGGTATCAAGGAGATTCCTGCTCTCGAAGATATCGATCAGTTTCTTTGTTCCTTCCTCTCCGACAAACGCCATATTGGCTTCGCCCTCAGCGCCGGCGAACGCGAACGTCTTCATATTGCCGTACTGCTCGGGTAAGGAGTCGAGCACCCTTCGACGAAACGTGTTAAAACCTTTCAACGGGTTCTTACCGGAATAAAGCGACACCGAAACAAGGGGAGAACGGATCTCTTCGCCGGGGTTCAAATACCCTTCGAGACTCTTTTGCCCGACTGTTATTTTCGTAGCTTTCTTATGCGAAAACTCGGCCTTCCATTCGCCCGTCCAACCGATCCCGACGGTCAGACCGCCGTTTTTGCCGCTGACGTTGAAAAACGGAAGACTGATTTGACTGGTGCGTCCGTTTATCGTGTCCATCGTTACCGTCCAAGACGGGATCTTGGCTCTTTTCAACGCGAAATCGGTATTCTTGAATTCGCTCCCGCGGCTGAAATACAGATCGGGTGTTTGAAGCTCGAAAGAAGAATCGAGCGGATAAAAAGAGGACACGACGGGCGACTTGCTTTTGCCGACGTTTTTAAGGTAGATCGTCCACTCGAACGTGGCCGTACTTTCGTACCAAACCCCTTTGACCGTCGCTTGCACCTTTTCTTTATCGTTTATAAGAACGACTTCCGTTCCCTGTCCGTCCGCGTACTCGTACGCGTTCGCAGCTGATTGCGTCCAGTCCGAAAGAGTCTCCGATAATTTTTTATTTCCCAATTTAAAATCAAAGGCGGGTCTTCTCCCCTCTTTGACCGCGCTAACTACGTTCTTTTCGTACCACGTTTTATTGACGTTTTTATCCGCTTCCGTAATAACCGTTTCTTCATAAGACATAGCGTCAAACGTGATCTTATCTTCGGCGAAGAAGCGGAAAAGAGTGCCTTTTTTTCTTATCTCAAAAGAGAAAAGGATACACGCCGAATAAGAAAGAAGCGACAGCACGGCGACAAAAACAATCCGGAAGCCCTTGCCGCGGCTAAAGCAAAAAACATCCTGTGTAATAACGCACGCGAGCGCGAACGCGGCGACGAAAGTTAATCCCGCGTAGCAAGCCGCTCCGCTGTCCGTCGTTTTGTTCAGTACGATCGTCAGAACGAAATACGGAACGGCAAAAACGAGAGCGCCCACCACGTACCACAGAAGAAAATACTTCATATCAAAGTCCGGTTTTTTCAACAGGAAACAGGCGGAAAACAGCGCGGCGCAAGCGAGGACGAAAAAAACGTCCATAAAAGTAACTTCAACAGGCGACCATACGGGGATGAACTTCTTCGGAAAGATCAAGAAGCAAACCGAAAGCGCTACGCATAACGCTATCTGCATTACGATCACAAACCAGTCCGTCTTCATCAGCATCTGCAATTTAGCCATAAAACACCCGTATTCGTATTTTTATACTGTTACAGTATAACGCAGTTTCCCGTTTTTGTAAAGACAAGGCGATCATCGAACGGGGAATAAAGAGTCAAAGGTCGCGGTGCGGAGCCGACTTGATTTAAAAACGAATTATTACGTCTTGTCAAAAAAATAAAAAGACGGTATACTGGATTCGCGGAGGTGTTTTTTATGGCGAAAATTTATCCGGGCGTCGTGCCCAACAAAACGCAACAACTGCAAATCGAAAGAAAGTACGGGATGTTCATTCATTTCGGGATCAATACGTTCAACGATCTGGAATGGTCGGACGGGAGCCTGCCTGTCGAAAGTTATTGTCCCGACAAGATAGACGCCGACAGCTGGGTCCGTAACGCCAGGGACGCCGGTATGAAATACGTTATCATCATTACCAAGCATCACGACGGCTTTTGCCTCTTCCACACCGAATATACCGACTACGGCGTACAGTCCTCTCCCAATCAAACGGACGTTATTATGGAAGTATCGAAAGCCTGCAAAAAGTACGGCATCGGACTGGGAATGTACTATTCGCTGTGGGATCGCCACGAAAAGTGTTATAAAAACGACGAAGCGTACGTGGACTTTATGTGCAATCAACTGACCGAGCTACTCGGCGGCAAGTACGGCGACGTGTGCGAACTGTGGTTGGACGGCAGTTGGGATAAAAAGCCGGAACAATGGAACGTGCCTAAGTTGTACGAACTTGTCCATAAATTACAACCGGACTGCGCTTTTGCCGTCAATCATACCATCGGAAGCAAATGCCGATTGAATATTATCAAGCGGCTCTACTTTCCCGACAGATATAAAAAAGGAATGCCGATCCGTTACTTTCCGGCCGATTTCCGCCTGTGCGACCCGTGGTTTACCAAACGCGGAAAGGACGCCGATCCGAAGCTGTTTAAATACGAGAATAAGACGTACTATCTGCCGTTCGAGGCCACCGTTTGCATGCGTACGAGCGGGCATTGGTTCTGGAGCAAAAAATATACGAACGCCCCGCCCCGTACACCCGAATACATCGTGGAAAAGTACGATCACATGATCGAACAAAATAACCTTCTCGTTATCAACGTCGCCCCTAACGTGCACGGCGAGCAGGAAGAAAGCGATATCCTGCCGCTTCTGAAAGCGAAAATGATGCTCGGACTGTAAAATAATTTATGACGAAAGAAAAACGAAAGACTGTTTCGGCCGCCGCGGTCGTACCGCTGTTATCGCTCCTGGTCGTCCTTTGCGAGATCGGACTTATGCGTACGATCGAGATAGGCTCCTTAAAAAACTATTACATCCACATCCCCGCCCTTTTCCTCGCTCAGACGCTTTTGTTCGTCCTGACCTATTTCGTCTTTTCGGATCTGCCGAAAAAGATCGCCGGACTCGCCTTTTCGATTTCTTTCGCGTCTTTTATTTGCGTTTGGCTTTTTTTGATCGGCTTTCGCCATAACGTCGCGGCGCTCGCCGTTTCTTCCGCCTTCCTGTGTTTGCAATCTTTGATCTGCCTCGGCTATAAGCGGATCAAGTTCCGCGGCGTTTTCGCCGCGTGTCTGACGCTCGTCTTTTGCATGATCGGGTGTTTCGCCGGATTCACGCCTAAAGAATCAGCCGCAAAAAAACGCCTTAAGATCGCTCCGATAGCCGATTTTTCATCCGGTTTTCCTCACGCCGTACCCGTTAAAAAGCTCTACGTTTTCAATTTCGATAATTACGACGAAGAACTTATGCTCTTTTATAAATCGATCCAGGGGCACCTCGGTCGTTTTTCGGACGAGCAATTTTTTGAGACGTCGACTTATACTCCCGACGAACAAAATCCTCTTGACGAACGGATATTGAAGTCGTTATTAAAAAGCGCCTCGATCGAAAAAAGTTTGACGGAAGAAATGACGCGTATCATCGGTAAATATTACCCCGACGTAGAGATCGAATACGTGGA
>CACXDF010000084.1 GCA_902766325.1 uncultured Eubacteriales bacterium
GACGAACTCGATCTGGAGATACTGGCGCAATTTATGAACGAAATGAACGACAGCCTGCATATCTACGCCGAACTGTGGTTCAATATGAAGAATACCTATTCCAGCACGTTGAAGATCACCGCGACGAGAGAGATCCTCGGTCAGTACGGTCATTTGATCCCGGTCGAAGACGGCACGCCCGAAGCGGCCAATGCGACGGCCGTCGTCGGTAAGGCTATTCCCGCCGGTACCTATTACGAGTTGATAGATTACGGCAACAACGATTTTAAATACGAACTTACTTCCGACAGCAGATTCGTCGCGGACAAGACCTATTATTACCGTGCGGAAGAGGAAATACTCGCCATTATGTACGACGGCAGTGTAAACACCAGCCGTACGCAATTTGCCGGTAAGGTCTACGTTACCACGCCTATTTTCAAGATCGGCAACGTCGTTTTGGAAGACGTTTCGAAAGCGATCACCTCCGTTTACGACTATTTCGGCGAACAATTCCTGACGAAAGTGACCCGTAGCGTCCGTTCGATGTTCGGCATTGAAGAAGATCAAAACAACGCGGCGGTCAACACGCCGGAAGAAGTCCGTAACGCCGCTTTGCAATCGCTGAATGCGGCGCAGGATATGTCCACTTATTTGCAGTTTGTTCTCGAAGAAAACCTGTTCTCGCTCAACGCTTTCAAGTCAACGCTCATTTCTCTCGTTTATTTGCTCACGGGCAGCGATATCTCGAGCTCTATCGAAACGTTGGACTTCGGCGCGTCGGTCGAACTGACGTACGGCAATACCAGCGGCGAAAACATTAATACCGGTATGGAAGCCGTTATCCGTTTTGCGAACAATCAGGGCGAAGAGATCGTGGGCGACGAGGATGAAACGAAGATCGCTTTGGGCGTCAAGAATATCAACCTGTCTTTCACCAACGATATCACCGTCCCCGAAACGTCGGACGGTAAAGATTACGTATCCGTCAAAGAATTCGCCGAGGTCGGCGTCGCTTGGGGCGGATATACGACCATTCGATTGACCGATCTTGCGAAGACGGTCTTTAACTTCGACTATGCGGTCGATATCTTTACCAACTACTGGTTCGAAGGTCGTGAATTCGATCTCGGGTTCCAAGCGGCCGTTCCGGAAAACGAAGAACTGGATCAAGCCGTTTATCTGGACATTAAAGGCAACGTCAATCTGCAGACCGTTTCCGAACTGAAAAATATCGATATCTATTTGTCTCTCACTTCGGCCGGCAATCGCGAGATATACGAAAAAGATTATCTCAAGAGCCGCCGCGAAACGATGGACACCGTTCTTGCCGAACAAAACTATAACTACAGATCCGCCTGGACGCAATTGAGACAATTGATCTCCAACACCGCGACGGAAGATCCTACGTTTACGTATACCGAAGAATATGAAAGACTCAGAAACGACAACGAATTCGTGGCCGTAATGAACGGAATAGAGAGTTCTTTGCGTTCCGCTTATCCGGATGTATCGGGCGATGAGATCTATAAAAAATACTGGAACGAACTTTACGGTCAATGCGGCGATTTCTATTTGAGCAATATCCTCAGCCTCTACGTCGTTTTGGATGAAAACGGCATCGGACATATCTATCTCGACCTGAAGTTCCTGAAAATGGAACCGCTTGTCATCGACGACGTAAGCCAGGTCATGAAAGCGATCGGACAAGCCTTCGGCGTGAACTGGAAGAAGATGCTTTCCGGCGATAATTCCGGCGCAAGCAATGCGGCAAACGCTTCCGGAACCGAAGCGAGCGGGCCGAGAAACGCGGCGGGAGAAGAAAACGTCGTCGCGTCGCAAATCCTTTTTGCCGTCAATACGCAACTGAAACAGCAATTCCTGTTGGCGTCCGTTACCAGCGCGGCGTTCTATTCCATCATGATCGCCATGGGCGTTGAGAATATCGAAAAGTACTTCGGCGAGATCCCGGACGACTTCGATCCGTCGACGGATACCTATTATATTTATCCGCAGTATTCGCCCACCATTTCTTTCGGATTCGAAGAATGGGACGAAAAAACGGAGAGTTATAAGCTCATCAATCTGAAATTGAAGATGGAGAACTTCTTGACCATTACGCTCGGCGTGGAAAATCCGACTGTGGATATCTCGCGCGGCAGTCAGAAGATCGCCATTCGCGAAAAGATCAAGAATGCCGACGGACAGTACGTGAATTACTACACGCCCATTGATACGGTATGGATCAACAATCCCGAGATCAAACTCAATCTGGAAGGTCAGGTGCTGTTCGACGCCATCGGCGCCGGCGATGCGGAAGAGGGAGAAGAGACGACCGTGAACTTCGGCGATCTGATGCGCGCTCTTATTCGAGACGACTTCCCGATCGATATCCTTTTGGAGACCCTTAATTCTATCGACGCCGATCTTTACTTCACGTTCGAAGTGAAAATCAATATCCTTAAGATCTACGATACCTTAAAGAAACTCGGACAAATGGACGGCAGCGTTAACGGCATCCTCGATCTGCTCGGCGGTATCGGTTTGGAAGCCTATTTCGAGATCGACTCCCGCGAGCATGACGCCAACGGACTGATCGTCGAAAATAACGTCTTGGCCGGCATTTATCTCGTGGAAGAAAAGAACGGTTCTTCCACGTATCTGTCGCTGTACGTGGATCTGTCCCTGTTCCACATCAGCCCGGTCAAGATCACCAATCTGACCCTTACCGGAAAACAGTTCTTCGAGCGGTTGGAGGCCATTTTCTCTCCGAGCAACGCCGCCAACGGTTACGGACCCGTTTCCGACGAAGACCGGAAGATGGATCTGACCTATCTTTATACCGATATGCGCGCCGCCGAAAAGGCAAGGGCGCTCAATGCGGCCGCGCAGAACGCCGGTTCTTCCATTTACGATATCGATAAAGCGTCCGCCGTAGAAAACTATCTCTCCTTGATGCTCGGTAACGATTACGGCTTAACGGTAACGGCCGTAGCCGAAGTTTTGATCGAAATTCTGGACGAAGTATTCAACGACGACAGAAGTATCAGTCTCCGTGCGTTCAACCAGATGGTTTCGGACACCTTTACGAGCGAGTACCAGTCGATGATCGACGAATACGTCCGCGTAAAAAGAAGCATGGAAGAACTTTTGGAAGAATCCAAATATAACGCGTGGGACAACCTGGTGGAAGGCAGTATCCTTACTTCCGAGATGAAGAAAGAGGCGGAAGCCTTATATGCGAGCGTCGTCGCCGCCAACGTATACAGCGAATTGTCCGAAAACGATCTGAAAGAATTCTGCTGGGACGCCTATTATTGGCTCGTTACCGGCGTTTCTTACGACGAGATCGTAGAAACGTACGGTGGCTATCAACCGGACGGCAACTTGCCGACCAAGGCCGTTTATTTCCTTAACGTGAC
>CACXDF010000085.1 GCA_902766325.1 uncultured Eubacteriales bacterium
GTCATGGCTATCGCCCGTTCTTTCGAGGCGGGACTGATGAAGGCCGTTCGCGGAGCGGAAATATCCGCGGATACTCTCAATATGCCGCCGCTTGACGAAAGAACGGTGGAAGAAAGACTTTTCGATAAAAACGACAGAAGACTTTTTACCGTATTCGAGGCGCTTAAAAAAGGAATTACGGTAGCCCGAATTCACGAAATAACAAAAATCGACGAATGGTTTATCAATAAGATCAAAAATCTTGCCGATTACGAAACGAAAATAGCAAACGGTTTTTCCGACGAGGATTATTATTTCGGAAAGAAACTCGGCTATACCGACGCCGCGTTAAAGAGATTGACGGGTAAAAAGGATCTTCCGGGTCGACTTTTCAGTTATAAGACGGTCGATACCTGCGCAGCCGAGTTTTCCGCGGAGACTCCGTACTTTTATTCCACCGTCGACGGCGGGTGCGAAGCGCGCGCGATAGAAAGGAACGGCAAACCCGTTATTATCGTGCTCGGCTCCGGTCCCATTCGCATCGGACAGGGGATCGAATTCGACTACAGCTCCGTCCATTGCGTTAAGGCCCTTCGCGAAATGGGATACGACGTCGTTATTATCAACAATAACCCGGAGACCGTCTCTACCGACTATGATACTGCGGACAGACTGTACTTTGAGCCGCTTACGCCCGAGGACGTGATGAACGTGATCGAGGTGGAAAAGCCGATCGGCGTCGTCGTCGCTTTCGGCGGACAGACGGCGATCAAACTGACCAAGTTTTTGGACGAACATGAGATACCCATTCTCGGGACCAGCGCCGAAGGTATCGACCTTGCCGAGGACAGAGCGCGCTTCGACGGACTGCTCGAAAAGTTCGGTATTTTCCGTCCCAAAGGGCAGGGCGTCGTGACCGAAGCGGAAGCGCTTGTTGCGGCCGAACGCCTCGGCTATCCCGTTTTGCTCCGTCCCAGCTACGTTATCGGCGGACAGAATATGATCATTGCCAAGACGGAAAAGGACGTCAAAAAGTACATGAAGCGCATTCTTGCCGGCGGGATCGAAAATCCCGTTCTCGTCGATAAATATATGCCCGGTATCGAACTGGAAGTGGACGTTATTTCCGACGGAAAGGACGTGCTCATCCCCGGCATTATGGAGCATATAGAAAGGGCGGGCGTGCACAGCGGCGACTCCATTGCCGTTTATCCTCCCTATAATCTGACCGATAAGTTCACCGAAAAGATCGTCAAGTGCTCCACCGACCTTGCCCTTGCTTTGGGTACCAAAGGCCTGGTGAACATCCAGTATCTCATTTACGAAAACGAATTGTACGTTATCGAAGTCAATCCGCGCGCGTCGCGTACGGTACCGTATATCAGTAAGGTGACCGACGTGCCGATGGTGGATCTCGCGTCCGCCGTTATGCTCGGTACGCCCCTGAAGGACCTCGGCTTCGGTACCGGTCTTGCCAAGATCCCGCCGTACTACGCCGTTAAGGTCCCCGTTTTCTCCTTTGAAAAGTTGAACGACGCCAACTCCATCTTAGGACCGGAAATGAAGTCCACCGGAGAAGTGCTCGGTATCGGTAAGACGATGGCGGAAGCCATGTTCAAGGGTCTTTCCGCGGCCGGTTTTTCCGTGCCCGACGTCAAAAAAGGCAGGGTCGGCGTCCTGATCAGCGTGGAAGAAAGCGACTACCAAGAGGTGCTTTCGCTTGCCAAGCGGTTCTTCGACCTCGGCGCGAAGATCTATGCCACAACGGGTACGGCTAAGGCTATTTCTTCTCTCGGCATAGAAGTAACGTCCGTCAAGAACGCGACGGAAAGCGACGACCTCGGCAACTTGCTCGAAAGCGGAGCGCTCGGCTATATTATTTATACCGGCGCCGTCAAAGACGCCACTATGGGCGACTATATCGTTCTGCACAGACGGGCAATGCAACTGGGTATTCCCTGTCTGACTTCTTTGGACACGGCGAACGCCCTTGCGTCGATGATCGAGAGTCGGTTCAGTTTTAATAATACCGAACTCGTCGATATCTGCAAAATGCGTAAAAGCCGCCGTGAGATCCCGTTTGTAAAAATGCACTCTTGCGGCAACGACAATATTTATATCGAAAACTACGACGAAAGCATTACTTGTCCGGAGTCTCTTTGCGTACAGCTTTGCGCCGAGCATTTCGGTATCGGCGGCGACGGCATCGTTCTGATCGAAAAGTCCGACGTTGCCGACGCGAAAATGCGTTCTTTCAACAAGGACGGCAGCGAAGGCAAGATGGCCGGCAACAATATCCGTTGCGTCGCCAAGTATCTGTATGAAAAGGGCATAGTAAAGGACGAAAAAGTCACGATAGAGACGGTAAGCGGCATCCACGAGCTCAAATTATACGTTCGCGAAGGCAAAGTCAGCTCCGTTTCCGTCAATATGGGCAAAGCCGACTTGTCCTTGGTTTCTTTTAAACCGAAAAAGAAAACGGAAAAAATGATCGACTGTCCGATCGCGATCGGCGGACAAAAGTATAACGTGACCTGCGTTTCTTTCGGGAACCCGCACGTCGTTACCTTTACCGACAATTTGGACGGATTGGACATTGAAAAGACGGGACCGAAATTCGAACGGTGCGACCTGTTCGGCGTGCGCGTCAATACGGAATTCGTCCGCGTGGTCAACGCGACCAATCTGCGCGTTCGCGTGTGGGAAAGAGGCAGCGGAGCTACGCTTGCTTGCGGCACGGGCGCTTGCGCCGCCGTCGTAGCCGCCGTCGAAAACGGATTTTGTCAAAAGAACACCGATATAAGCGTCAGCCTTCCCGGCGGAACGCTCGTCGTCAACTATTCCGACGAGGGCATAACCCTGACCGGAAGCGTGACGCAGGTCTATCGCGGTTACTTTGAATATTGATCCGAATCAATAACAAAAATGACTCCGGGTATATTTTGAATGCTCGGAGTTTTTTTATGAAGTAAAACCGAATACGATACGGTCGGGACTAAAGGATCTCGGCGTCGACCAGGTGACAGTATTGATCCGAGCCTTCGTAGTAGACCCCGAATCTCCCTTTAACGGTAACGTCCGTTCCTTCCGTCGGATAGCCGGACGGATAAGGAGGATCGTTTTTCAGGACGAATTCTATACCCTGCGCGCAACACGCCGTTGCGTCTTTGATGATCACGGCCGGGTAGTATAAGCCCGTGTCTTCTCCGTAGTAGACGGAAAAAAGTCCTTCCATTTTGACCGTTTTTCCTATATACTTTGACGGATTGCACAGCATATCGTATACTTGAGAATAAGCGACCGTGCCGCTTAAGATCGTCAAATCGACGTCGATGCGTTCCGGTTGCTTTGTTTCGACCGTATTATTCGACTCGGATTCTTCGTTCGTTTTCGGTTTTTCATCCGTGCAGGACGCGAATGCGAAAAGACCGAAAATTATTAATAAACAACAAATAATTCTTTTCATAAATTGCCTCCCAATAAGGCGTCATTTACGAATCGACCTCCGTCCGCTTCTCGAAAACAGTCCTATCGTCCAGAAGAGGAAGAAAAACACCATATCGGCGACGACGATGGTCGGTCCGACCGGAGTGCCCGACAGGACGGAGACCAGCATACCCAATACGGCGCAAACCACGGATAAAACCGCGGAACAAACGGTGACCGATTTGAAGGTTTTGAACACGCGCATCGCCGACAGCGCCGGAAAGATGATCAGCGCCGAAATAAGCAGAGATCCGACCAAGTTCATGGCGAGGACGATCACGACGGCGATGACGATGGCGATAATGAGATTATAGACGTTGGCTCTCGTGCCGGTGGCGGTCGCAAAGTTCTCATCGAAGGTCACGGCAAAGATCTTGTTGTAAAAAAGGATAAAGATAAAAACGACGACGATCGACAAAGCGACGCTAAGCCATACCTCCGCTTCGGAAAGGGTCAAAATCGACGTCGACCCGAAAAGGGTGGCGCATACGTCGGAAGATACGTTTGAAGAAGAGGGGAACAGGTTCATGAGCATATACCCTATGGCGAGAGCGGAGACGGAGATCATCGCGACCGAAGCGTCGCCTTTTATTTTTGTGTTCTGCCCGCTTTTTAAGAGCAATACCGCGCAGACGATAGTGACCGGCATAACGATCAGCATCTCGTTGGTAAGTCCGGCTATCGCGGCGACGGACATAGCGCCGAAAGCGACGTGCGACAGACCGTCACCGATAAAAGAGAACCGTTTCAGTACCAGGGTAACGCCGAGAAGAGAAGAACAAAGGGCGATCAGTACGCCGACGATGAGGGCGTAGCGAACGAACGGAAAAGCAAAATAGATCTGCAGTTTTTCAATGATTCCCATTTTCTTCACCTCCGATAAAAACTTTTCCGATATCGCTTGCCACGTATTCTTCTTTGCTTCCGAAAAAGATATCGTGTCCGATATGTAATATTTTGTTGGCGTATTGAAGGGTAGAACGGATATCGTGCGAGATCATGATGATCGTCGTGCCTTCTTGATTCAGAGACTCGATCAGTTCGTACATCTCCGCCGTTACTTTCGGGTCCAATCCCGAGACCGGCTCGTCGAGAAGCAGAATTTTTTGCGTCGCGCACAGTGCCCGCGCAAGGAGCACCCGCTGTTGTTGTCCGCCCGACAGCTCTCTGTAAGAGCGCTTTTCGAAGCCGGTAAGACCCATTCTTTCGATGTTTCTTTTTGTCGTTTCTTTTTCTTTTTTGCCGTAAAAGGGCTTAAAGCCCATCGTGGATAAGCAACCGGACAGCACCACCTCCCAGACCGACGCGGGAAAGTCCCTTTGCACGACGGTCTGTTGGGGGAGGTAGCCGATCTCTTTTCTTTTCAGGCCCTCTCCCGTGACGATCTTTCCCGAAATGGGCTTGATGAGCCCGAGCAGGGTCTTAATAAGCGTCGATTTTCCGGCGCCGTTTTCGCCGACGATGGCGAGATAATCGCCGGAATATACGTCGAAGTTCAAATTGCGTACTACGACGTTATTGTCATAGCCTATGCATAGATTTTTACACGAGAGTTGAGGCATGGTTACTCCTTATGCGAGCGCTTCGGTCAGGACTTCTAAGTTATTTTCCATAACCTTGAGATAGGTCTTGCCCGCATTGTATTCTTTTAAAGTCGAGGATTGCAGAGAGTCCATCATGAGTATCTTTTGATTTTTGTCGTTCGTGTTTTCTTTGATGGTCTGAGCGATCCTTCCGTCGGAACTTTCTATTTTTAAGATGGACGTAAGTCCGAGTTCGTTGACTTTGCTGGCCAAAAAGATGATCGTCTCGAAACTGGCTTCCGTCTCGGCCGAACAACCGACGAACGCGGCATAATAGTTCAGATCGTAATCGTCGACGAGATAACGGAACGGGAAGCGATCGCCGAAAAGTACCGTCTTTTTCGCGGCGGCGTCTACGGCTGTTTTATAACGCGCGTCGAGATCGGTCAGTTTAGCTTTATAATCCGCGGCGTTCTGCGCATAAACGGAAGCGTTATTTTCGTCGATTTTTCCGAGCGCGTCGGCGATCTTATCGGTGAAGAAAACGGCGTTTTTTAAAGAGAGCCATACGTGTTCGTCGTATTCGATCTCTTCTTCCTCTTCATCGGCGTCTTCTTCCTCCTCCTCTTCGCCTTCCATACCTTCGACGAGTTCTTCTTCTTTAGCTTTGTCGCCGAGGACGTCGAGCAGACTTATGACGATCATGTTTTTATTGACGGCCGATTTCAGCGCGTCCGCCACCCACTTGTCCGATTCTCCGCCGACATAAATAAAAAGGTCGCACGAAGAGATGGTCGCTATGTCAGCGACGGTCGGTTGAAAGTTATGAAGGTCGGCTCCGCTGTCAAGAAGCAGAGTGACTTCCGCATCGCCGCTTTTTTCGCCGAGGACGTTTTGTACCCAGTCGTATTCGGGAAAGATGGTCGCGACGATCTTGATTTTATCGTCGTCTTTAAAGACGGACGTGCAGGCGCTGAAGACGCCGCATCCGACGATGAGAGCGCAGAGCGCTACGAGCATACTGATTATTTTTTTCATTGTGATTAAACCTCCGAGTTGTAGTAAAAAGGATAAAAATCCGAGCAAAATCGTTTGCCCGCCGGAACAAAAAAACCTTTTTACTCGGTCAACTTGACCCGCAAAGAAACGGGGGTGGTAAAAAATCGTTCTCGGTCGGTCGGATTTAACGACTCGATCGCAATAAAAATAAACGCGGCGCACGAAGCGGCGGCGAGGGCAATAAGCGACAGCCCTTTGACTACGCTTTCCGCAATAGCGATGATCTTACAGACGGAACAGTCTTCTCCATGGCAGTCGTGATCCGCTTCCGCGATGATAAACAAAGACGAAAACGCCAAAACGACGAGAAGGAATATCGCCGAAATAATGAAAGTCGTTTTTTTCATCTTCATTACGCTTTTCCTCCCGAAAGGGGACGACTGCATTTTTTGCAGATCCCGTAAATAACGGTCTCGCCGTTCGAGATGATAAAGTCGTCGTCGTTTTTCAGATCTTTAGCAAGACGCTTGCTTGCGCTCGGCGATATATGAGAGGTCCTGCCGCATCTGATGCAAGATAAATGTATTTGGTCGCGACAATCTTCGTCGTCTATATATTGATAATAGGTCTTCCTGTCGCCCGCCTTGCTCATCCTGCGGAGTTTGCCGGCGTTTTCCAGAGCGACCAGATTACGGTAGACGGCGCTTTCGCTGACGCCGCAAACGGACAGCGCGCAAACGATCTCGGTCGTAGACAGACATTCGTCCGTATGCTTGCCGAAATAATCGAGCAAAATTTTTCGTTGTTTCGTGCTGTATTCGTTCACGCCGATCTCCTTATCAATTTGCAACTTACTCGCAAATGTATGATACCATTCGGGAGCGGTTTTGTCAATGATTTTCAGAAAAAAATAAAAAGGCGCGACGAATATGGTCGCGCCCGAAAAAAGTCGTTTTTAAAAAGATCAATATACGTCCGACTCGATGTAGTCCACGTTATGCCAGTAGGCCCAATGGAGAGAAAGGGGCTCGTTGCACGTCCAGCAAGCGACTTGCAGACCGTTCTCGTGGAACTCTTTTACCATTTTTGGGGTGAGAGAAGCGAAATCGGAGTCGATATCGAATCCGTTTTCGATGCACTTATGATAGTCGCCTTTGGTCGCGCCCCACGTCAGCATGAAGCGGATCTTTCTTCCGGGGAAGACTCTCGCGCACATTTCTTTGGCCTTAGTCAGGTTTTCGAATTCAAAAGATTGCATGATGCACTTTTCGACGTTGTAGTAGGTATCGAAGTATTTATAGACTTCTTCCACCTGCGCGTCGGAATATTCGCCTTTCAATTCGATAAAACAGATCATATCGTATTGCTTGCAGATCTCGAGATATCTTTTTAAGGTGCAAAGATAGACCGTATCTTTGCTTTTTTTATTCTTGAGCGGCTTTGCGATCAGTTGTTCGTACGTGGAATCGGCGACTTTCAAAGAAGAACCGTCCTCGAACTTGACGTCGCTGTCGTGGGAGAGAACAAAAACGCCGTCCTTTGTGATGCGTACGTCCGTTTCGACGCCTTTGCTGCCGTGCTCGGCCGCGCGAATAAAGGATACGTCGGTATTATCCGGATTTTTTGAGCTGTATCCGCGGTGTCCGATCATAATAACGTTTTCATGACCGGGCGCGGCGAAAAAGAAGACCAGACATCCGCTTCCGAGAAGGGCGATGACGGCCGCGATAACGATAATAACGATTTTTGCTTTGGAACTCATAATAAATATCACCTTCGATAAATTTTTATTCATTATATCATTCGCAAGAAAGGAATGTCAAGATTGGAATATCGCGGCGCGGGTATTGACTTTTTACCGTAAGGCTTTTATTATATAAATAATAAAAAACAGGAGTGACATCATGAAAAAATACGGTACTTGGATCGCGCTGGGCTTGCTGTTTTTGCAGGCGGCGTTACTCATTATTATCAACGTTTTTTACGCAATCTTCAGTAACTACGACGCGCACAGAGCGGCGCTTGCGTTCTTGTTCCTGTCTTGCGCCGCGACCGCATTTTATTACGGGTATCTGAGCGGATGGAAGTTGGTAAAAAATATTATCGTTACCGCCGCGTCCGCGATCGCTTGTCCGGGTATCGTCGTCGTTCTCGGGATGTATCTTCTCAATAACGTCGGCGGCGTGAGTCGCCCCGTTACGGCAATTATCGTTGTGGCGTTAGCGTCATTATACGCGCTTGTTTATTTTATTTTGCAAATGATAAAGATCGCGGATAAAAACGTGATCCGTAAGGCGATAGCCTGCGTCCTTAGCGCGCTGTTTCTGCTTGCGGAATGCATCCCGCCCGTTATCAATCATCTTCGATTCGGGTATAAA
>CACXDF010000086.1 GCA_902766325.1 uncultured Eubacteriales bacterium
ATACCCGCGCTTACTGACCGACTTACCGGCCTCTTCCGGCTTATATTCGAGCACGTCGAAATTCGGAACGACGGTGGTAAGACGCTTGGTGCGGTACTTGTTACGGATCTCGAGCAGTTCTTCGCGAACGACGTTCAACTGTTCTTTTTTACTTCCGACAATAGTGGTAAGACGGGCGATGGTCTTTTTCAGATCGGAAAGTTCTTTTTCGATCTTACCCACTTCCAACTTGGTCAAATTGACCAGTCTCAAGTCGAGGATGGCGTCGGCCTGCTTATCGTTGATACCGTACTTATCTTTTAATTTTTCTTTGGCGTCGCTACGGCTGTTACTGGCCTTGATAATAGCGACTACGCCGTCGATATCGGGCAGAATGATAGCAAAGCCGTCGAGGATGTTTTCTCTCTTTTTTGCCACCGCCAGGTCGTATTGACTGCGCTTATAGACGACGTCTCTGCGATGCGCGATATAATAGTTGAGGAGCGGAACGAGTCCGAGTTGCTGCGGACGGCCGTCGGCGATAGCGACGATATTGACGTTAAAGTTACATTGCAGATCGGTCTTTTGATACAGATAGTCGAGCACTACGCGCGGGTCTTCGCCCTTTTTCAGACGAATGACGACGCGAATACCGTTTCTGTCCGATTCATCCACGATAGCCTGAATGCCGGAAAGGACGTTGTTCTTATCTTTCTGCGCAAGTTCGTCCCGAAGATCCTTGATACGAAGCTGCAACATACTTTTATTGACGTTATACGGCAGTTCGGTAATGACGATGCTCTGTTTGTTGCCCTCGGTTTCGATACCCACTTTAGCGCGCATCATGATTTTTCCGCGGCCGGTGGTGTAGATATCTTCAAACGTGTCGCCCTCGGTAATGAACGCGCCCGTCGGGAAGTCCGGGCCTTTAATGATCCCAAGCAGCTCTTTAACGCTCATTTTCGGATTGTCGATAAGAGCGATCGTACCGTCGATGACCTCGGTCAGGTTATGCGGAGGGATCTTGGTCGCAAGACCGATGGCGATACCCGTGGCGCCGTTGACAAGCAGGTTCGGGAAAGCGGCAGGAAGCACGTCCGGTTCGTCCAGGCTGTCGTCGAAGTTCTTGACCCACTTGATCGTGTCCTTCTCCAGATCCTTCAACATCTCGCACGCAAGAGGCTCCAACTTTACTTCGGTATAACGCATAGCGGCGGCGCCGTCGCCGTCGATGGAGCCGAAGTTGCCTTGGCCGTTGACGAGCGGATTACGCATATTGAAGTCCTGCGCCAAATTGACCATCGCCTGATAGATGGAAGAGTCGCCGTGGGGGTGATACTTACCCAAGCAGTCGCCGACGACACGAGCCGACTTCTTGAACGGCCCGTCCGGCTTGATATTGAGTTCGTGCATGGTATACAGGATACGCCGTTGAACGGGTTTAAGTCCGTCTTCCACTCGAGGAAGGGCACGGTCCAGAATAATGGACTCGGCATACGGCATCATGAATTCGTGCACGGCTTTTTCCAGCGTTTTATCTACGATCCTTTCGGTATACGTTTCTTCAATAACAGTCTTCTTGGCCATTACAGTTTACCTCCGTATTTATTGGCGAAAGCGTCGACCTTGTTGAATTTGGCGTGGCGGAAAATATACTCTTTTCTCTTTTCCGCGCCCTCGGTCATCAACGTATCGATGAGTTCGCTCGCCTCTGCCGCGTCCTCGATGGTAACGCGCATGAGAAGACGGGATTTCGGATTGAGCGTGGTATCCCAAAGCTGATCCTTGCTCATTTCTCCAAGGCCCTTATATCTCTGAATGTGCAGTTCTCCCGCGACGGACTTCATATCTTCGACCACCTTATCCAGTTCGTCGTCGTCATAGGCGTATTCCACGCGCGACTTCTTTTCCACCTTATAAAGGGGCGGAAGTCCGACGTAGACGTGCCCTTGACGGATCAGGTCGGGCATCATCTTGAAGAAGAAGGACAGCAGCAGCGTCCTGATATGATAGCCGTCGTAGTCGGCATCGGACAAAATGATGATCTTGTGATATTTCAGGTCTTCGATCTTGAAGCTCTTTTCGATGCCCGTGCCGAGCGCGGCAACGATGGTACGTATTTCTTCGTTTTCAAATATTTTTTCTCTTCTCGTCACCTTCATAACGTTGAGCGGCTTACCGCGAAGAGGCAGGATAGCCTGCGTGCGGCGATCTCTCCCCTGCTTGGCGCTACCGCCTGCGCTGTCGCCCTCGACGATAAACAGTTCGTTCAGTTCGGCGTTGTTTCCGGTGCAGGAAGCGAACTTACCGATGAGCGCGTTACCGGTGATGCTGTTCTTTTTCCGTTCCGCTTCGATGGTGCGGCGGGTAGCCTCTCTCGTATTGGCGACGTCAACGGCTTTTTTCAGAATAAACTCCGCCACCGATTTGTTTTTCGGACTGGAGAAGAATTGCGAAAGTTTTTCGTATACGATGCTCTCGGTATTGGTCTTGGCGATCGGGCTGCCCAGTTTCGCCTTGGTCTGTCCCTCGAACTGAGGATTCTTCATTTTGATAGAGAGCACGCCCGTCAATCCTTCGCGGAAGTCGTCGCCGGTGAGCGGACTTTCTTTTCCGCGGAAAAAGTTACTGCTCTTGGCGTAGTCGTTCATCGCGCGGGTAAAGCCGGAACGGAAGCCGGTCACGTG
>CACXDF010000087.1 GCA_902766325.1 uncultured Eubacteriales bacterium
ATGAAGTTAACTTTCGCGTCTTTTACGCCGTCGATTTTTTTGATGGCGTCTTCCATTTTGCGGGCGCAGTTCGCGCAGTCCAAATCTTCCATTTTGAATACTTTTTTCATAATTATCTCTCCTCCGTTATATGTGTATATCCTTGTGCGATAATGGTTCGGACGTGATCGTCCGCCAAAAAATAATATATGGTCTTGCCCTCTCGCCTGTTGTCGATGAGATTTGCCTCTTTCAACGTCTTTAATTGATGGCTGATAGCCGACGGGCTCATGCTCAGCAGCTCTCCGATGGCGCAGACGCACAGTTCCGACTCGAAAAGCGAATAGAGTATCTTCATTCGCGTTTTGTCGCCGAAAACTTTGAAAAGGGCGACGAGATCGGTCATTTTTTCGTCTCCGATCATACCTTCTTTCACCATATCGAGCGTCGCTTTATGGTCGTGCATTTTTACCTCCTTATCTGAACGCGCATTCATTTGAATCATTATTCATTTGAATGTCTGTTCAAATAATAGCACCGATCGAAGAGTGTGTCAAGTGTTTTGTGAAAAAAATTTCATAAAAACGATCAATAAGAATCGGTTACGAAAACGAAGTCGACTTTTAAGTCTTTGCAAGCGTCGTATTGCTCCGAAGAATCAACGCCGTACACGCAATAATAATGGTTTTTTTCGTGTTCCGTTTGAACGCCGTCCTTGTCGATCATATCGTAAGGAACGGCGCAGCTGTAGCCCATTTCGGACGCGACACGGGCTTTTAAAGAGGAAGAAGTAAAAAAGATATAAGTAAAATAGTTGTTCTTCTTGTATAATGATTCGAGGACTTCTCGATCTTCCGAACAGAAAGTCGTGTAGAGACTTGCGCTCTCGAAAAAGGATGAAAAACTTTCCGATCGGACGGAATCTTTATCGACGAAAACGAAAGCGTCTTTGTATACGCTGTCGATCGCGTCGGCTTTTTCCCGCGCGTCGCCGTTGTCGGCAAAAAACGCCACGCCGTTTACTCGGGTGTCTTTGAGAGCGTCCGACGAAAAGGAGACGACCTTCGTTCCGTAGTATCCGGTATAATCGTACGTTGAGATCGTGTTGACGGTCAAAAAGGCAAGAAAGCACCATACGGCGGCCAGGATGAGAGAAAAAGAGACAGCCGCTACGGATACGACTGTCTTTGTTTTTCGAGAAAATGCGACGCGCATGGGTCAAGCCTTTTTCACGCCGAAGTGATTGAGCGCGAGTTGATGAAGTCCGTCGACGATGGTGACGGAGGCCTGTAAAGACGCGTCTTCGGTCGACAATACGTAGCCGTAAGGCAGTTCAACGGAGACGGTATAGTCGCCTTCCTCAAGAACTTCGATTTCGTAGTAACCGTTGATCCCGGTCGTTACGGACAGAATCGTTTCGCCGGCGGCGTTTTTGATCGTTACTTTTGCGCCGGACAGGTGATCGCGGATGCGTTCGTCCAGTTTGCCGTTGCCGTTACGGTCGAAATAGACGAATCCGGCGATCTTAGCCTTTCCGGTCAGTTTTGCGATATCTTCGGCGCTTTCGTTGAACATTACGTCGGAATTTTCGAAATTACTACTATCTTCGCTGAGACCGTATTCACGATAAAAAGAGGTCAGGATATCGTCGTTGCTGTCTTTGGTGCCGTTTAAGTCAACGCTGTATTTGATCCCCGTGCGGGCGTAAGAAACGTCGTAATCCATGGCAAAGCAAAGCGCCTGCTCGGTGGTCTTCGTCGCGGCGGCGTCGGTGAGCATTTTGCCTTTATAATAAGACGTAAACCAGTCCCAACCGTAGTTATGTTGTTGCGGCGAAGATGAAAACAAGGAGAGAGAGGCGTCGTCAAGATGAGAGTAGACGACGTTGTTAACCAGATTCCAATAAGACGCGCTCACGGCGGGCATATTATATAATTGGGCCATCGTAACGTAAGCGGCGACGCTTGGGGCGCTACGGTGTAAGCGGACGGTAATACCCAGTTTTTGGCAGTCAAGTACGGTCCTGTATGCGATCTCGCAAACGTTCCCCTTCGCGGG
>CACXDF010000088.1 GCA_902766325.1 uncultured Eubacteriales bacterium
AACGGAGAAAAAATAAAGTTAAAAGGCGTCAATCATCACGATACCCACCCGGAAAAAGGTTCGGCGATGAGCGTTGAAGATATGGAACGCGACGTGAAGTTGATGAAAGAATATAACGTCAACGCCGTCCGAACTTCCCACTACCCGCCCGATCCCGCGTTCGTCCGGCTTTGTAAAAAGTACGGTCTGTATACCATAGAGGAAGCCGATATCGAGACGCATTGCGCTCACGCGATCAAGAATATGACGTATATCAGCCGAAACGAAAAGTGGAAAGAACGTTATCTCGATCGCGTCAAAAGAATGTACGGTCGGGATAAAAACCTGTGTAACGTTATTCTTTGGTCGCTCTGTAACGAGTCGGGAGGTATGGCTTGCCAAAAATATTGCTACGATTATTTAAAGGCGACGACGGATACGCCCGTTCATTACGAGTGGCAGGGGTTTGAAGAAAAAGCCGTTTCCGACGTTCTTTCCGAGATGTACACGCCGATCGAAATGATGAAAGAGCGCGCGGCTTCTCGACAAACGAACGCGAAAAGGATGAAGCCCTATCTTTTGTGCGAATACGCGCACGCGATGGGCGTAGGGCCCGGAGCGCTCGAGGACTATGTGGATCTGTTTTTCAGCGACGACGTTTATATGGGCGGTTGCATTTGGGAATGGGCCGATCATGCCGTCTATCATAAGGACAGCAAAAACTTTACGTACGGCGGCGACCATCACGACTATATCAACGACAAGACTTTCTGCGTCGACGGCGTTTTTCGTCCGGACAGAAAACCGTATACGTCCGCCTACGTTATGAAAACGGCCTATCGCCCCGTCCGCGCAAGGTATCTTGGCGACGGCAAAGTGGAATTTTTTAATACCGACCGGTTTTTATCGACCGATCGGATGCGCGTTACAGTCAGCATGACGATCGGAGGCAAAAAGGAAGAAGAAAAGACCTTCCCGCTTTTATTAAAGCCGCAAGAAAAGGTCGTCGCCGGGTTTGCATACGCGCCCGGTAAAGACGTGTTTTTGGACGTTATTTATATCGAAAAGGCGACAGGAAAAGAAATCGCGCGGGAGCAAGTCGTTTTCGGCGAAGCTATACCGAAGACGACACTTTCCGCCGGAAAGTACGAAGCGAAGAAAGAGAAAGGCGTATTGACCGTGGCGTCAAGCGAAACGAAAGTCGCGTTCGATCTGAAGAAAGGCGGCATATCATCTTATTGCGTCGGCGGAAAAGAACTGATCGGAAAAACGCGCAACAGACAAAAGAAGCCCGGTATCTACAACGAACTGTATCGCGCGTCAATGAGCAACGATTATCGGATCGACCGAGAATGGCGTCGGATCGGCCTGGATCGCTTTGTTCCCACTCGTCCTAAAACGACGGTTGTTGAAAAAAAAGGCTTCGTGTGCGTGCGGCAGACCTATCGCCTAAAGAACGTTTTTTCTCCGATCGCCGACGTTACGGACGTTTATCTGTTCGGCAAAGAAGGAATGGAGATGCGGAGCGAAATAAAGTTGCGTCCGAAGACCATGCTGCCGCGTATCGGTAAAACATTGGAACTCAAAAAAGATTTCGACGTCGTACGATACTACGGGAGAGGCGATAAAGAAAGTTATCCCGACATGAAAGCGCATGCGCCTATCGGGATATTCAAAAAACAAGGCGACTTCGGAGAAAAGATGATCGTTCCGCAATGTAGCGGAGAGCGGTGCGACGTAAGGTGGGCTGAAGTTACCGATAAAGAGGGATACGGACTGCGGATCGCCGCAAAAAACAGGCCTTTCGGATTTAACCTCAACCACTATACCGAAAATGATATAAAAAAGTGGAAACATATCGTCGATTATCGCGATTTTGACGCGACCTATATCAACGTGGACGGATACTTATGCGGCGTCGGCAGTAACAGTTGCGGCCCGCTCCCCGAAGAAAAATACAGGATACCCCGTCAAGAGACGTACGAGTATTCGTTTATTTTGTCACCCATTATACCCAAGCGATCGAAAGGAGACGAACAATGATCTATCAACTGAGGAACAAGAACTATTGTACTTTCGAGGTGATCGAAAAAAATAAGTTACCCGCCCGCGCTTACTTTATTCCGTTTTCGGATAAAGGAGAGGCATTGGACGCCGGGCCGACTGAGGCGAGGTACAAGTCCGATCTCGTGACTTGCCTTTCGGGCGAATGGGATTTTCGCTTTTATAAAGACCCGAAAACGCTCGAAGAAGAATTCGATTCCGATAAATTATCGTTTAATAAGGTCCCCGTTCCGTCGGTCTGGCAATATACAGGCTATCTTGCCCCGATGTACGTGAACAGCGCTTATCCGTTCTCTTTCGATCCGCCGCATATTCCCGAGGACGAAGAGCTGGGAAAATACAAAAACAGCTATAACAGGGCGGGAAAGATCGACGCGAGAGGACAGTATAATTCGATCGGCGTTTATCGAAAAAAGTTTTTCGTCGCCGATAAAAACAAAACGTATACGGTCGCTTTCCTCGGCGTGACGGCCTGCCTCGATCTGTACGTCAACGGCGCCTTTGTCGGATACTCGGAAGGGGCGCACAACACGGCGGAATTTTTATTGGACGAGTTTTTGACGGAAGGAGAAAACGAATTGATCGCCGTTGTCCGCCGGTTCTCGACCGGATCGTACCTGGAAGCGCAAGATATGTTTCGTAATGCGGGTATCTTCCGCGACGTCCTGTTGTACGGAACGGAAAAAGAGCATATCGGCGATTATGAGATAAAAACCGCCTATCGGGGGGAACGAAAATACGACATGACCGTTACCGTCGCGATAGAAAATGAGTCCGGAGGCGAAGTTGAGATCGTTTTCGACGGAAAGGTCTATAAAAATAAGTGTGAAAACGGCAAGGCGACGTTCAAGTTGGATGGACTAACGGTCAAAGAATGGAACGCCGAAACGCCGAACCTTTATACCATAGTCATCGGATTGAACGACAGAGAGTTCTTGACCGACGAGATCGGATTCAGACGTATCGAAATCAAAGGCGACACCTTTTTCTTTAACGGGAAAAAAATAAAACTTTTCGGCGTCAATCATCACGATACCCATCCGGAAAAAGGCTACGCGATGAGTATGGAGGATATGGAAAAGGATATCAGGTTAATGAAAGATTATAACGTCAACGCCGTCCGAACCTCCCACTACCCGCCCGACCCCGTGTTCGTCCGGCTGTGCGACAGATACGGTCTGTACGTGATCGACGAAGCGGATATAGAGACGCACGGAGCTCATGCTTGCGGCGACGTAAGTAAACTCAGCAAGGACCCGAAATGGAGAGAGCATTATCTTGATCGTGTGAAAAGAATGTTTTTCCGCGATCGTAACCGCTGTTCTGTGACGATGTGGTCGTTGGGTAACGAGTCCGGCGGCATCTATTGCCAACAATACTGCTACGACTATCTGAAAACGGTGACGGATATCCCCGTACACTACGAGGGCGCCTGTCGAGAAAAGATCGTGGGCTTCGACGTCGTGTCCGAAATGTATACCAATATCGAGGGTATGAAAAGAAGAGCCGCTTCCCGAAAAACGGACAAACGGCGCAATAAACCCTATTATTTATGCGAATATTGTCATGCAATGGGTCTCGGCCCCGGTGCGCTCGCCGATTACGTAGAACTCTTTTTGAGCGAGGACGTATACCTCGGCGGTTGCATTTGGGAATGGGCCGACCACGCCGTCTATCATAAGGACAGCGGAAACTTCACGTACGGCGGCGATCACGGCGAGTACGTGCACGACGGGTGCTTCTGCGTCGACGGACTGTTCCGCCCCGACCGTAAACCGTATACGTCCGCTCTCCTGATGAAAGCGGCTTATCGCCCCATCCGGGCTCGGTATCTGGGAGACGGAAAAGTCGAATTTGAGAACGTCAATCGTTTCCGTTCTTCCGATTATATCGAAACGACGGTCGCGCTTTCCGTTTTCGGAGAAGAAAAAGAAGCAAAAGTCCTCCCGCTCACGCTCGCGCCGACCGAGAAGACAGTCCTACCCTTCGATCATCCGACGGATAAGGACTCTTTTCTGAATATAAAATATGTCGATAAAGAGACCGGACGCAAGATCGCGGAAGAACAGGTCGTTTTATGCGAGGCTATCCCCGAGATCGTCGAAAAACCGGGCAAAGTAGACGTTGAAAAGAAGGGTAAGACCCTGACTGCGCGCTTTGAAAACGGACTGAAGATCTCTTTCGACCTTTCTCGAGCCACATTGACTTCTTATTCCGTCCGCGGAAAAGAATTACTTATCGACGAGCCGCAAAACAGACATAAACGCTCGGTCTATCCCGAAGTGTACCGCGCGCCCGTCGATAACGATATGCACCTGAAAGCCTTTTGGCATATAAAAGGACTCGATCGCTATAAGGTCACTCACTCTTGCGTAAAACTGACGAAAAACGGAGATCATCGTCTTAAATTCAGCTATTTTTTACGCCACGGCATTCTGCCGCTTGCCAAGATCGTCGACGAGTATGTCTTACGCGAGGACGGCACCGTCCTCGTCGATACCGCTTGTTCCTTCTTCGGTAAGCCTTTGTTTGCGCCCAGAGTCGGCAAGACCTTCGAACTTACGGCCGCCTTCGATAAGGTACGCTATTACGGCCGCGGCGACGTAGAAAACTACCCCGATATGAAAGAACATACGAAGATCGGGGTCTACGAAAGGGAAGGCGACTTCGGCGAAAAAATGATCGTTCCGCAAAACAGCGGCGAACGGTGCGATATGCGATCGGCGGAAGTCACAGACGGCGAAAGCGGTCTTATGTTCATCGCCGATAAAAAGGCCTTTTCGTTTAATCTCAATCATTATTCCGACAACGATCTTGAGAAGTGGAAACATATTATCGACTACCGTGATCTCGACGCGACCTACGTCAATATCGACGGCTTTTTAGGCGGTATCGGCAGTAACAGTTGCGGCCCGCTCCCCGAAAAAAAGTACCGTATTCCGAACAAAACGTCCCTGCGTTACTCCTTTATCATCGCTCCCGTCTTCTCGAAAAAGCCCGGATCCGCGACGCCCATGCGGTAATGGCAGTTTGACGTAAAAACCGATATCAAGGGCGCAAGACGTTATGAGCTTTGCGCCCTTTTTAAACGAA
Organism: uncultured Eubacteriales bacterium; assembly: GCA_902766325.1. Classification (GTDB taxonomy): domain Bacteria; phylum Bacillota; class Clostridia; order Christensenellales; family DTU072; genus CAG-1782. The sequence goes on from CACXDF010000088.1 coordinate 5,137, forward strand.
GAGACTTTTTATTCCGCAAAGGTTTTCGGAAAGGACGCGGATCGTTTTTTTCATAAGACGACACGATGAGTCGCATTTATACCGGCCGGAAGAGAACGAACAATGGCGTTTGTTCGCTATGATCAGGTTTATGATTGCATCTTGAAAATGAACGAATAGTATGATATAATTTAATAAAAAATTTGCTTTAAGTAAATCTAAGGAGTCAATATGAAGAAAACAAAGGTTATTATTTCCGTTCTTTTGGCCCTTTTACTCGTCGGTACGGCGCTTTCGTGCATCGGGTGCAACAAAAAGGATAAAGAGAAAAAGGATTATGTGATCGGTATCATATCCGATCCGCAGATCGTCGCGGCAAGCGACGTGGGCGACGACGATTATGATTCTTTTTTGGATTTCAACGCAGTCGGTCAGAAGATGCTGTTTATTTCGGAAGCGATCTTAAAGACGGCGGTCGATAAGCTGATCGAGCAGAAGGTCGACGTTGTTTTGATGCCGGGCGACCTGACCGAAAACGGATCCAAGACCGGACATGAGATGGTGGCAAGCCAGTGCGCGCGTTTGGAAGCGGCGGGCATACCCGTCTATGCCATGTGCGGCAATCACGATATCAACAAAGATCCGAAAAAGTATATGTCGATCGAAGCGGCCAACGCGCAGGGATTGACGATCCACGAGACCTTTTCGGACGGCAGCTGTTCTGTTCGCGTCCCCGGTGTCTCCCCCGCGGAATTTATGGAGATCTATCACGATTACGGATACGATAACCCGGTCGCACTCGACAAACTGGATCAACCGCTTCACGTGACCATCACGAAATCGGGTGAGACGGCGCAATACGAATACGACGAAGTGGGCACGATGAGTTATGTACAGGATCTGCCGGGCAGCAACTTCCGTTTGATCTCTCTCGACGCGGCCAACTATTATGAAGACGAAAACGAAGATACCTATTATATGACTTATTACGGTACGAACTACGAAACGAAAATAAGGGGAACGGGGTATCCGGTCATGACCGAAAGACTGCTTGCTTGGACGGAGCAACAACTTATCGCGGCGGAGTCGGCCGGCAAAAAGCCTCTTGTTATGGCGCATTTTCCGATCAACAATCAGATGGGGGACGTCGTGGGTATGATCACGAACGGCGAGGACAACCGTATGAACATGGCGGATATCTTGCTTTCGACGTTCGCCGAATATAACGTGCAATACGTCTTTACCGGACATTTACATACGCAACACGAGGCGAGTTATTACAATATGACGGAAGGTAATACGGTAACGGACGTGGAAACGGGATGCCTGACTAACTATCCTTTGCCGATGCGTTATATCACTTTCGGCAACGGCGGTACGACCATTCGTAACGAGTACCTAAACGGCGTTAAAGAAGAGTACCTTCCCGCTTATCTGAACGACCAGACGATCAAGACGGCCGTTACGACCGATCTGCAAAAATACGCGCTGGATCCGTTCATTTACGATAACCTGTTGACGAACTTCGATAACAGGATCAACGACGGCGGACAATACCATTTGTTCTATAAGATATTCGATATGCTCGATCTGGATCCGGACGGCACGCACAAAGAGCAGCTCGACGATCTTGCTGCCTATATCTATAACGACTTGTATATGGCTTTTATGAAGATGCCGATCTACAAGACGGAAGGAAAGACCTCTATTGAGTCCATTTGCGAAAAGTACGGCATTGCGCTTCCCGTATCCGAAAAGTATCAAGGCAAAGGCGTATTCCAGTTCTTTATTCAAGTGTTGGGTAAGTTCTATAAGTACGACTATGCCAACGACGGCGGTCCGATCGCCTATGACAGTACGGAAGGGCAGATCTTGCGTTACGGATTATGCTCTATTTTCGACGTTTTGGCCAACTCTCAATTGTTTGCCAAGTTGCACGCTATCAATTCCGATATCGCCGAATCTGCCATCGGAAACAATTTCCTCAATAAACTCTTCAAGCAGGGAGAACTCGATCTTTTGTGCGACGATTTTGTTTTTAATGTCGCTACCGTTTTGAATCCCCTTATCAAGGAATATTTCGATATCAAAGGTATGTCTTCCGTTGATCTTGTGTATGCGCTAGAGTCTCTTTTGCCGGCCGGATTGGGAATGGTCGGTTCTAAAATACCCGGTCTGTACAAAGCAGACGGAACGAAAGCTACTTTGGGCACCGTTTTGGGGATCCCCGTAGAATCGCTTTTGACCGTAGGTACCGTAGACGATACGCCGGTCGTTCAGATCCATTTCTTTACTTTATTGAAAGATCTTGTGTTCGATAAAGTGGGAGAAGGTATTTTGAATTAAAAAAAGGAAAGATAATGAAAACCGCACCGTAACGGTGCGGTTTTTTTATGCGTTTTATTAAACGGAATTTTTTACAGTTCCGCTTGTTCCAAAGGTTTGAGCAGGAGGACTTTTCCTTTTTCGACCATTTTCGGGAAAGCGTCGATATTTACGGTAATGGGCGGGAAAGTGTTATAGTGCATAGGGATGACCGTTTCGAAATCGAAAAAGTGATTGCAAGCGTAGGCCATCGCTTTCATATCGGCGGTGAAGTGCCCTCCGACGCAGAGAATGCCGATATTCGGACGGTAGAACTCGTTTATTAGTTTCATATCCGAAAAGACGGCTGTGTCGCTGCTGAAATAGATACGGTCTTTGCCCAATTCGACGACGAATCCGGCCGGTTCTCCGGTGTAGACGCCGTCGTAGCTACTGGAGTGGTCGGCGCGGACTAAAGATACGGCGATATCGGACGAGAGACAAACGGTCCCGCCGAAGTTCATGCCGATCGTCCGGATGCCTTTTTCGGAAAAGAGAGAACAGAGTTCGACGATGCCGATCACGGTCGTATTTTTGCCGGCGACGGAAAAGGCGGAGCCGATATGGTCGTCGTGTCCGTGCCCGGCCAGGATGAAATCGGGATTTTTAACTTGCGGGTATTTTTTTAAGACTGCTTTTTCGTCGGTAAAGAAAGGGTCGAGCAGGATGGTTTTGTTTCCGTACTCAAGCAGGAAAGATGCGTGGCATAAGTAAGTTATTTTCATAATCGTTCTCCTTTTATCAAAAGTCTTTTTCCCGCACGTCGGAGTTCAGCTTGATCATCATGTGACAATAGAACCTCGGCTTTTTGTAGACGTTACCGATCATGCGCACGTTGCCGGCGGAGCGGACGATATAGCAAGAACGACGCTTCAGGAAGAACTCGTTATTGCGGATAAGGATGTTATTGTGGACGTAGCCTTTATGGACGAGGTTATGCGGAAAGATATGTATCGTCTCCTGCGTGCATTCGATAAAGCGATTGTTTTCGATGGTTACGTCGGTAAGAGGACCGCTCTCGTACCAGTCGCGCGCGTCGTCGGCGATCTCGATCGCCCACATTTTCGTAAAAATAAAATCGTTATCGCTGACGACGACTTTTCCGCGGGTAGTAAGCAGCAATCCGCGCGTAGAAATACGCTCGAAGCGGTTCTTTTCGAAAAGCACGTCCGGGCATGCGGAAAGGTCTTCGACGGCTTTGCCGATCATGCTTTTGCCTATGTCGGTATCCAAAGTCAGCTTTATGGTATACAGATCCGTCATTTCCGAATGGACGACGGTGGCTTCTTGTTGCGAAAGAAGGGTATTGCGGTCGACGAAAGCGATCTTGTCGCCGGGATGGAAAATATTAAAGCCGTAGGCTTGCGAGTGGCAGAACCGAACGTCGATCTCGTTTTCTTTTGCCGATGCGACCAAGAAGTGGATACCGTGAACGTTCAGTACGTCGTCGCCGGAAGAGGAAAAATAACTGTTGCGGACGGTGATCTGTCCGCGACAGCAGCACAGGTGTAAAAAGTCGGCTATCGAAGCAAGACCGAACTTCTCGATATTCTCCGGAGACATATTCAATCCGTCAAAGGTCAATCCGTCGCAGTCCTGACAGACGAGGGCGAGGGAATAAGAAAACCTTTGCGTGTAGTTTTCGATGCGCAGGTCTTTACACTTTTGCGCGAAGACGCCGACGTTTCGGCGTTTGTTGTCGTAGATATAGTACTCTCTGCCTTTAGAGTAGTATTTTTTCGGGAAGAAACCGTTTGCTGTGATCGTCCGCGCTTTCGTGTCGAAGCGGACGTTCTTTTTCAAAAAGAGCGGATGGCGTATGCGCGTGAAGTAGGACGGGCGCTCGGGGAGGGCGGAATTAAAATAATTCTGCTCGGCGCGGTACATGAGCGGGTGTTTGTAGTCCTTGCCGACGAAAAACAACTTGCCGTCCTCTACGACCGTTTCGTCGTTTGAGTCCCAGCCGAGTACCAGTTTTGTCGGGGTGCGGCGCAAAGTGACCAGTCTGTGCGCGTTGGGACGAACGGTCTTGATCTCCAGATTTCGGAACGTTACGTTTTCGCATCCGTCGAAAACGACGTTATCGACGATCCCGTCGACGAAAAAGACGGAACCGTTCCCTTCGAAAGTCAGGTTCTTGATCCCCTCAAACAGTATGGCGATCGACCGTTTCCATTTTTCTTCGTTTTGGCAGTATTCGCGTTCTCCCATCGTGTTGGTGACGTGTAGGTACCGTATAGGACAATCGTCGGAGTCAACGAGGTATTCTCCTTTTTCCAAAACGAGTTCTTTTTCTTCGTCGTTTCCGGCAAGAGAGGCGAGGAGATCGTTAAGAGGTTTCCCGATCTCTTGTCCGGGGAGGATCCCATGGTCTTTGGCATAGATGATCATACTTTTTTCCTTCCTGTCATGTATTCTTGTAAATCGTATTTTCCGTCCGCACGCGTGACCGTGCCGACGACCTGGTTATAAGTGCAAACGACGGACGAAGCCGCTTTTTTACGTAAAGCGTCCTCGGTCGCCGCAATCTTTTTTTCGCGATCTTTTTCGAGTTTCTTTTTCAGTGTTTCCAGCGCCCGCCGCTTGTTCATCAGTTGACTTCGTTCATCCTGACAGGTCACGACGATGCCGGTCGGCAGGTGGGTGATACGGATGGCCGTCTCTACCTTGTTGATGTTTTGTCCTCCGGCGCCGCCCGAATGGAAAAGATCGATCCGTATATCTTTTTCGGGGATAGAAACGTCGTTCTTTTTATGCGGTGGCAGAGCCGTGACCGTGACGGTAAAAGTTCCGTCGTCCGTTAAAAACTTATGCGTTCCCGTTTCTCCCTGCGCGTACGCGTATGCGCCTGCGCCCGCGATATATAAAAGGATGACGTCTTTTTTCGCGTCGGTCTTTACGGTAAGGTCGAGCCTTTCGGCGCGGGCGATCAGCACGTCGCGTAAAGCGTCGCAAAAACGGGCGCTCCTGTTGCCGCTTGGCATTAGTTCCAACACGGCGTCCTCTTCTCCCTGCTTTACCGCGAGAGCGCGGCTCAGGTCGAGGCATACTTTCTCTTCCGTTTCGGCAAGAGAGTCGAGTTCGGATACCAGCATTTTTTTTATGTCGGCGTCTTTTTCGATCGAAAGCTGCTCGGCGCATTCCTTCCGTTCTTTGCTTACGTCCAATAGGCGTTTTCGCAGACAAAGGACGCCGGACAGCGATTCTTTTTCGGCGACCAGCTTTCTCCAATACCTGTTGTCGGCGATGATCTCCGGCGCGGCGATCATTCTTTCTAAAACGGCGTTTCGTTCGGCCGTTTTTTCCGTTTGCAAAAGCAATTTTTCCGTTTCTTCCATCATATTTTATTGTACCATATTTGCCTTTCTTTGGGAACTTCCTTTTTAAAAATTAAAATTATTCATAAAATCATGAATAAAACAATATTTTAAGGGGTGAAAATGAATATTATTAAAATTTTATTCACAAAAATTGACATTTATGCTTGTCGGGGATATAATGTAGAAAAATTCGAAAAACAAAAGGAGTTTTTGCTTTATGAAAAAAGAAGATATAAAAAAAGTAGTGCTTGCCTACTCGGGCGGACTTGACACCTCGATCATCATTCCGTGGTTGAAAGAAAATTATAACAACTGCGAAGTCGTAGCCGTTTCCGGCAACGTGGGACAGGCAGACGAACTGGAAGGTCTGGAAGAAAAGGCGCTCAAGACCGGCGCGTCCAAACTTTACGTCCTCGACCTTACCGACGACTATGTCGATAATTACATTGTGCCGTGCTTGAAGGCGGGCGCTATGTACGAAGACTATTTGCTCGGTACCAGCCACGCCCGTCCGTGCATCGCCAAAGCTCTTTGCGATATCGCCATCAAAGAAAAGGCCGACGCTATTTGCCACGGCTGCACCGGTAAGGGTAACGACCAGGTCCGGTTTGAACTCGCCATCAAAGCCTTTGCGCCCAATATGCCCATCATCGCTCCCTGGCGTGAATGGAACATCAAGTCCCGTGACGAAGAGATCGACTATGCCGAGGCGCATAACATCCCCTTGAAGATCAATCGTGAGACCAACTACAGCAAGGACAAGAACTTGTGGCACCTTTCTCACGAAGGTATGGATCTGGAAGATCCTGCAAACGAACCGCAGTACGAGAAAAAGGGCTTTTTGGAAATGGGCGTTTCTCCCATCGACGCGCCCGATAAGCCGACTTACGTGGAGATCGAATTTGTAAAAGGCGCTCCCGTTGCTCTCGACGGCAAGAAAATGAGCGCGAAAAATATCATTCTGGAATTAAACAAACTGGGCGGCGCAAACGGCATCGGCTTACTTGATATCGTAGAAAACCGTCTCGTCGGTATGAAGAGCCGCGGCGTGTACGAAACCCCCGGCGGCACCATTCTCTACAAAGCGCACAGCGTACTCGAGACCATTACCCTCGACAAACTGACCATGCACGAAAAACAGAAGCTGGCCATTACCTTCGGCGAACTCGTCTACAACGGACAATGGTTCACCCCCTTACGCGAGGCTCTGTCCGCATTCGTCGACAAGACGCAAGAAAAAGTTACCGGCAATGTTAAGCTCAAGCTCTATAAAGGCAATATCATCAACGCCGGCGTAACCAGTCCTTATTCTCTTTACAGCGAAGAGATCGCGACTTTCGGCGAAAGCGACTATAACCAGGCCGACGCGACCGGCTTCATCAATCTCTTCGGCTTGCCGATCAAAGTGCAAGCGATGACTTCGGGTAAATAAGTCATGGCAAAGATGTGGACGGGGCGCACGGACGGCGTGACCGATAAACTGTGCGACGATTTTAATTCTTCCATTGCCTTTGACAGCAAGATGTACCGGCAGGATATTACCGGAAGCATGGCGCACGCCGCTATGCTCGGGGCTAAGGGCATCATTGATCCTCAAGAAGCGGACGTTCTTATCGGCGGATTGCAGGGGATACTGGACGACCTCGAAACGGGCGCGCTCTCTATCGATCCGAATGCGGAAGACATCCATATGTTTGTCGAGCAGGTTTTGACCGAGCGTCTCGGCGAAGTCGGGAAGAAATTACATACCGCCCGCAGTCGGAACGACCAGGTCGCTCTCGATCTGAGGATGTACCTGCGCGACGAAACGGATATCATCGTCAAACTGCTGAAAAAACTGCTTTTCGTTTTGCAAGAAAAGGCCGAACAACATAAGTGCGACGTTATGCCCGGTTACACCCATCTGCAACGGGCGCAACCGGTCACGCTCGGTCACTACCTGATGGCCTATGCGATGATGTTCGTCCGCGACGTAGAGCGGTTTACGGACAGCCGGAAGAGGATCAACGTTTCTCCCATCGGCTGTTGCGCGCTTGCCGGTACGACCTACGATACCGATCGCTTTTTCGAGGCGGAGAAGCTGGGGTTTGGCGACGTAAGCAAAAACAGTCTCGACGGCGTGTCCGATCGTGACTTTGTGGCCGAGTTTTCCGCAAACTGCGCGCTCGTCATGACCCATCTTTCCCGCTTTTGCGAAGAACTGATCTTGTGGTCCGGTTGGGAATTCCGCTTTGTGGAACTGTCCGACGCGTTCACCACCGGGTCTTCCATTATGCCGCAGAAAAAGAATCCGGACATGGCCGAACTGATCCGCGGGAAAACGGGACGGGTGTACGGAGACTTAATGGGTATTCTGACCGTTCTGAAGGGCCTTCCCCTCGCGTACAACAAGGATATGCAGGAGGACAAAGAAGGCGTCTTCGACGCGGCCGACACCGTAAAAAAGTGTCTGACTGTCTTTACACCCATGCTGAAAGGCGCGACTTTCAACGTTGAGAACATGAAAAAAGCGGCGCAAAAAGGCTTTATCAACGCGACTGACCTTGCCGACTATCTCGTACGGAAAGGCTTGCCGTTCAGGACCGCCTATAAGGTCTCCGGCGGCTTGGT
>CACXDF010000089.1 GCA_902766325.1 uncultured Eubacteriales bacterium
ATATTCGGACTTGACCTTTTCGGCGAAGACATTTATAAAAAAGAACTGGCTTATTACGATACGAAAATGAATAAGTACGGTCTGCCTCTCGACTATCGTAACACTTACTGTAAGTCCGACTGGATGATCTGGGCGGCGACGTTAGGCGGAAAAGAGACTGTCCACGCCTATTCCGACGTTCTGGCCCTCATGTTATCCGAATCCGAAACCAGGCTTCCCTATCCCGATCTCTTCGAGACTGTCGCGCCGCGTTTCGACCCTAAAACGGGCAAAAAACCGATGTATGCTCGCACCGTACAAGGCGGTATGTGGTTGCCCTTATATGCAAATAAAGTCACCCAAACAGACAAGAAGAATTATTTATTATAAACAACAAGGAGTACGTGGAAATGAAAGAAGATTTGTCTTTTTTGAAAGAAAACAAGATTTTTAATTGGCTGACGTCCTGTCTGTCCATCGTCCTGATCGGCATCACGGAATACTTTTTCTATTCCGCTTTTACTTCCTGGGTGGTTTGGAAGGTAGCTATCCTCATGGTTGCCGATCTTATTCTTATTTCGGCATTCTCGCTATGGCTCGGCATTACGATCCTCAAGACGCCGACGCTTAAAAAAACGATCGTATTCGTCGTCGTTTATACGCTCGCCGTCGCGATCTTTGCTTTCGGCGCCACGACGATATGTCACTTGGTCAAAAACAACGCGAGCGCCTCTTACTTTTTGGGTATCGGCATCGCAGACGTGATAATCGTCTTTTCATTCGTATTCGGGTGGGCGCTTACCGGCAGGAAAAACTTTTTACAAGCCCTCGTCGCCACCGTCGCTCTTATGTGCTCTCTGCTCGTCGTACTCATCGCCTATATCGGGAATATACAGAAGAACGACGCTACTCTCGCCACCGTAAAAGAATTCCGCGTGAAAGATAACCTTCCCGACGGAAACGGCAAAAAGATAAAAGTTATTTTACTGAACGGACAATCCAACGCATCCGGCGTATCACGCGTTTCCTGCCTGACCGAAGAACAAAAAGCCGTCTATGGCCAAGGCGTCGACAACGTGTATATCAACTATTTTTGCGATAACGGTTATAACACGTCGAACGGATTTTTTACGCAAACAGAGCTTAATCAGGGTTATGCCGACGGGTTTTTCGGACCGGAAGTCGGTATTGCCAACGCGCTTTCCGCATCCGACGACGAATACATTATCCTTAAGTACACTTGGGGCGGCACCATACTGGATACGCAATGGTATTCTCCCCGTCAAGACGGTTCGGTCGGTCCCCTTTATACGGCTTTTATCAACTTTACCGCTACGTATATGGATTATCTTTTGCAAAAAGGCTACGACGCCAAGATCGGCGCAATGTGCTGGATGCAAGGAGAATCGGACTCCATCGATGAAAGTTGGACGCAAAACTATTATCAAAATACCGTTGACTTCGTCGCTTCTTTAAGAAAAGATCTCAATAAGTATGCCGACGAAGGCGGTATCCGATATATCGACGCAGGCATCTCCGACAGTCCCTACTGGACGCGCTATACCAGAATCAACGACGCCAAAAAACAGTACGCGAACGCCCCCGCGCATAACGCCGTCTATATCGATACCATCGCCGCCGGACTCGACTATACCAAAGAACCGGCCGATAAACCCGACCTCGCCCACTACGACGCGTCTTCCGAGATCAGACTCGGTCAACTCTTCGGCGAGAAAATACTGGAGAGATATAACTGATAAGCTACGCTTTGCGAATTGCGCCTAACGGCGCGTGAATTCTCTCATTTAAAAAATGCTCCGTTAAGGATACGGCTTCTTCGTTTTGAAGAAGCCGTTATTATTTATCCGTAATGCAATTTAAATTGCAATTCACGCGCTGCAAGCGCAAATCATGCGTTAAAGACACGCATCCGCGGGTAGAATAGGTTTAATAACGCCCTGCTCCGCTTGACATAGAGGACACTTCTCCCACGCCTCTTTCTGCGTTCCTTCGTACCCGCAGGAAGGGCACTTCCAGAGGACGGGCTCTTTCTTTTTATACAGCGTTCCGCTCTTCATCTGCTCGTACAACTCGGTAAAGACGCGCTGATGCTTCTTTTCGACAGTTATGACGTTCTCGAAAAGTCCTGCGATATCCTCAAATCCTTCGTCTCGGGCGGTCTTCGCGAAAATAGGATATATCTCTTCCGCTTCCAAGCGTTCATCCTCCGCCGCAAGACGCAAGTTTTCCGTCAGATTCCACTTCTCTTTGAACGGGAAACCGCAACTTATGTCGATATTCTTGATCTCCTGCTTGCTCGCCTGTTGAATGCACGTATAAAACATACGCGCGTGATTGAATTCGTTATATACGATGGTATCGATAAGGTCGGCGATAGCCGCGTATCCTTCGTTGCGGGCGCCGTATTCGATAAATTCGTAACGCGTCCTTGCCTGGCATTCGCCGGCGAATGCTCTCGCGAGATTGGTCAGAGTTTTACTTTGATTCAGTTCCATGGTGTTTACCTCCGTTTTGATACGAAAAAGTATTGACGGGAGGTAAAAAAATATACGTTATTCTCCGTATTCCATGATATGAAGATTCCTGAGCGTCGGATCTTTGACGTGATCGAGGACGGAATAAGCGTGCGTGTCGAGATTATTACAGGTCGCTCCCGTTATTTTTTGCGCTTTAACTTCGTCGACGATCATGCGAGAAACGTCTTCGATAATGCCTATCTTATAATCGACCGTCGCCTTCTCATTGCCGTTTTCGATCAAAAACGCGAGCGGAAGCTCCACGTCGGAAAGAAGAGGCAGATCGCGCATTCCGCGGAAAGCCCACTTATAGTAAGGACAATATTTTTTGTTAAGAAGATAAACGACATGGACGGCATTTTTTACAAATTCGTACAGCGCAAGTTGCGCCGCTCCCGATTCTCCGTGAGTAAGACAACGCGTATAGTTATACCTGCCGGACTGGTGCATTAACGCAAGACGAGCGGAAATCTTTTTTAAGCGGACGTCCTCGGGATAACCTGCGGAAAGTAACTTTCTTATCGCGCAGAATTTACCATCGCCCTCTTTGAATACTTCTCCGCTCGTTGCCGCGGCCAAAGAATAAGAAGGGGTGCGAAGCCATTCGATCAACGTTTGCGGCGCTTCGCCTTTACCCAAAAAGCGCGAATAAAATTCTTCGGTGAGCAAAAGCCCGTGACGATTTCCGCCGCAGGGCGACAGCTTTTGGCGAGTATAACCCAAAAATTCTTTCGGGAGCTTAGCGTAAGC
>CACXDF010000090.1 GCA_902766325.1 uncultured Eubacteriales bacterium
ATCAAAAAGATCGGCCGCCGCTGACGCTTTCTTTCGGTAGCATTTCGGCAAAAGATACTCCGCGTGTTTCGGTCACTTTAACGGCTTGAAACAGAATATCGTTTATCCCTTCGCTTGCGATAGCGTATACGATCTCTTTGCCCCTCCGGGTGCTCGCTACGATCCGTCTGTCTTTCAGAATGCGCAGTTGGTGAGATACCGTCGTTTGATTCATACGCAGCGCCCGTCCGATCTCTCCGACGCTCAATGGCGAGATGGAAAGAAGAGAGATCAGTTTTATTCGCGTTTCCTGCGCAAAAACGGAAAAGAACTCGCTTATTTCTTGCACGGAGTGATCCGACGGCATATATTGCGATATGATTTCGTCCAGTGATAGTGACATTTTTCGTCTCCTTTTACCCAAAAATCGTTAAAGATGATATCACAAGTACAATCACGCTATTTGGTGCATATTGTAGAATTATAGATATTTTCGGGGGTAAAATTATGTTTGATTCTCTTCCTATGCTTTTATTGATGATCCTGAACGCAAATAGGAATTCCGGCGGGTGCGGTTGCGATCCGTCCGCGCAAAATAAGAATACTCTCGCTATGTGCTTATGCCTTTTATGCTTGTCCGACGACGGTTGCGGAGGCGGATGCGGTTGTTCGGGAAATAACGGTAATTTTAACATATAATACTTTCCGCCCGACGCTTGAAATTCTTTTCGCCGCCGTGTATAATAAAAACATGGTTCATTTCGGCAACGACTGGGACGACGTCCTACAAGGAGAATTCGATAAAGAGTATTATCAAACGCTTCGTCGCTTTTTGGCGGAGGAGTATCGCACGCAGACGATCTATCCGCCTATGTACGATATCTTTAACGCGTTCAAGAAGACGGCTTATAAAGACGTTAAAGTCTGTATCATCGGTCAGGACCCCTATTTCAGACCGGGACAGGCGCACGGAATGTGTTTTTCGGTCAAAAAGGGCGTCGCCATTCCGCCGTCGCTGCGTAATATTTATAAAGAGCTCGAGTCCGATCTCGGTATCCCGCCGAGCAAAGACGGATATCTGGAAAAATGGGCGGAGCAGGGCGTACTGCTGCTTAATACCGTTTTGACCGTCAGAGAAGGTCAACCTCTTTCCCATAAAGATAAAGGGTGGGAGATGTTTACCGACGACGTCATGTATAAGTTGAACGAAAAAGATACGCCTATCGTCTTTCTTTTGTGGGGGTCTCCCGCCAAGAAAAAAGCGGAGATCATCACTTCTCCCATCCATCTTAAGCTTACTGCGCCTCATCCGTCTCCTATGTCGGCGAGTTACGGTTTTTTCGGGTGCCGTCACTTTTCCAAGGCTAACGCTTTTCTGATCGAAAAGGGTCTGAGCCCCGTCGATTGGAATTTAAACGACTGATTCTTATTCCCGAATAAAAATCTTTTTTGCCTATTGCATTTTATTCGCGCGTAATATATAATTATAATAAATAATTATGGGGGTGCATTATGTCTAAAAGATTTCACGCGATCTTTTTGCTTTTGGCAGTCGCCCTCTTGATCATTGCTTTTTGCGGTTGTACTCCCGATATCATCAAAGCCGACCCGGCCGTGACGGCGCTTGCCGTGGACGGCGTTGTTTCCACAGGATATATCGCGGGCGACACGTTGGATATTACGCACGCGACTTTGTTCGTCACCTATGACAACGATAAAATCGAAGAAATGCCTCTTACCCGGGAGATGCTGGACGAATCGTCGTTCGATATGGGCGTTCCGGGTACGCATACCGTCGTCGTCCGTTACGGCGGTTGTGTCACTTCTTTCCAAATCGAAGTGCAGAGTTGGGATCTGGAGACGGTCACTCTTCTTTCCGAACCGTACGTTACGGATTACGTGGTCGGAGAGAACGTCGATCTGAAAGGCGCCTTTATTCGGATGTTCTTCCGTCAGAGCCAAAACTCTACCGAGATCCGTCATACCGATATCCCCGTCACGCAGGATATGTTGGAAGACTATGACAAAGAGTCTATCGGCACGCAGACGATCTATCTTAATTATTCCGACACCCGTCTTCACTTTGACGTGACGTATTCCGACAAAACGGCCACTTCGGTCAAGATCGTCGATCCCGCCGCAAACAACTACGTTTTCATCGGATTGGGGCAGTACAGATTCTATCTTCAAACGGAGGAAGGCGCTCGTTTGAACCGCTACGGAGAAGAAGTCGAAGAGGCGCAGACTTATTATTATGCCGAATACGCCGACGCATACGCCGCCAAGAACGCTCTCGAAACGGAAAACAAGGCGACTTATACGATCGGGTATGCAAACAGATTCGATTTTTCCGGTATGTCGCTCAGGATCGGATTCGATAACGAGCAAACGCCGCAGTACGATGCCGTTACGGGCGAAGCGATGGAAAAAGATACCACCGGTAAAAAGATATACGGAGATATCGAAGACTTATCCGAGTGCATCCTCGTCAGTATCGACGACAGCGTGGAAAAGACGGTCGAAGCGGTCTTGATGTATCTTCCCAAAGATTATCCCGAAGAATTTAGGTACAGCTTCTACGGTTCGTCCTACGTTAAGATCGGTTCTTACGTCCGTCCGGGTATGGACATCAGCAGTAACTCCATGATCAGAAATAACGAAAAGATCACTCTTGATTCTATCAAGAGCAAAAGTTACGGCGTGGTAAAGCAGATCAGTACCGACGCGTCCGGTCGAACGACTATCGTCGTTTCTACCGTTATCAGCTACAATCTTACGTCGGTCGCCGTTCGGGAGGGCGATCTCGTCGCGCATGACGCTCCGCTCGGAATGTACGGTAAAAACGCTATTTTCGCCGTTGGCGGCGGTATCGTCACTTCGGTAAAGGACGGCGTCGTCACCATTCGCACCGCTCCTACCACCGGTTTTACCAGTAAGGTGCAAACGAAGGCGTTCAAGTCGATGACCCTTATCAATCAGGACAAGATACTGCCTCTTCTGCATCCCGATATCACGACCATCGACAATATGATCCAAGGGGACACGGTGGATCTTTCTTCCGGCGTCGTCAATATCACCAATCCCGACGGCACTATAGAACAGCGCGGACCCGTTCGCGTCGATTATACCGACGGATCCTACGAGTTTTTTAAACTCAACAGTTCTATGATCAGCGTCGTTAATGCGGGTGTGGAGACCGTAAACGAAGGTCTGAATCTCGCGCGTTCGGGAAGATATGAATTGTGGGTGGTTTTCGGCGGAGAAGTGTCTTACAGGACTTCTTTCTACGTTACTATCGATCGTAAGTACCCCGTCGGACTTTATATCGTTTCTTCCACCAACACCATTTCAGGCCGTCGGTTTTATTTCGGCGAGACTATTTCTATCGCCGCGATGCGCTACTACATTCGCTACAATAACGAAGAGATCAGCGAAGAAAGACAGATCACCGAGGATATGCTCGGCGAAAGCTATTCTCTTTATTGCAACCCCGAGACGGGCGCTTATGACAAGAAGGTCCGCTTTAAATTGAGAGACGAAGATTTGAGCGCCATTCCAGAGGACGTCACAAAAGACATCTTCAGCGAAGAATTCGTCTGCAAGGTTCTTCCGCAATCCATTCTGAATCCGAATATCACCGAGCTTGCCAAGGCGCAAAAGGTCTACGTGACCAGCGACGACCAGATCGACCTTACCGGCGCGTCGTACGCTGTCTATTATCGCAACAACGTCGCCAAAGTGCTGGACGGCAAGGAGATCAAGGACGCAGAAGGGGGGGCGCTATCCGTAGGCGGTACCGCCGTCGTTCAGGCCGATATCGGAAACGATAACGACAGAAGAGACGTGTATCTGGATAACGTCACTTATCGCGTACACGTGGATGAAAACGGCGTTTACGCCGCCGATCCAACCCGTTATACGAGATTGGGCGTTCGTAAAAAGGCGCGTCTTCTTTATCGTGACCAATATTATAACGATTACGTATCCGATCTGAGCAAGGAGGGCGGGCCGTCCTATTACAGCGCGAGCGACGTCTATTCGGCCGGTATCGACTTTGATTATTACGTTGTCGAAAATACTTCTTGGACGATCTCCGGAATGAAAGTCAATCTCAGCATGAGCGGAGGATTAAAAGGGTATAAGGACGAATACGCTCAGTACGAAGACTGGGATCTCGGCGGTATCACGGTCACGCTTACCATTACCGATATCGCTACCGGAGCTCTGTCTACGTCCACCATCCCCGCGACGAGCGATATGATCTATGACTCCACGACTCGTCGTATTGCGGACGGCGTTCCCGTCAAATTCTACTTCCTCGGCGCTTCGGACGACAATACCCTTCGTATCAACGTTAAAAAGCGTAAAGAATCCTCGATCGACATGATCGAAGCGGGTAAGGATACGTACTTGTCCAGTTCTTCGGGCGGCATGGATTTCAGCGGATACGAGTTTTATTTGCATTATAACGCCGGTCCGTACGACGTCATCCGGAATCTGACCGGCGTATCCTACGTCCGCCAAAGAGACGGTTGGTGGTACGAAATATACCAAAAGAATTACGTCGTTCGTAATGAAACCGGCGTTGTGGTGAATTCTTACGGAGAAGAATCCGATGCGGAAACCTCTTTCTATCTGACTCGGGAAAGCGCCGAAGAGGCGATGGCCGCTTTACAGGCGCTTCCGTCCGCGCATACCTATTCGGTCGAAGAAGTGCGCGGCGTGCTCCTCAATAACCTTTACAGCTACGTCGGCGAAGTGTACGTCTATTTGCACCATTCCGTTTCAGAGACGGCTTCTACCGAAGAAACGGACGTTTGCGTCCCGATCCCCGTTACCATCGTCGATTCCGACGAAGTGATGGGCGTTCGGTATATCGGTTCGGAAGACGAGTTTATCGACGTCGCCGGTAAGGTCGCCGGCAAATACTACGCGGGTTACGGCTCCGGCAGAGATTATACCATTCTGAACAGATACGGCCTGTCGGTCGTCCTCGATCATCAGGGTAGAGAGATAGGCACCGTTTCCGCAAACGGACAGATTTATCCGAAAAGCGGCATCAGGATCTATTATGACACCTACGAACAGGCGAATACTTATCTTGCCAAGTTGCTGACCTATTCCGTTGTCCGTAACAATACGCTCAACAGGTATTACGTTGCCAACGGGAACGGCGTTGGCGTCGATTCGACGGGCGCCGTCGGCACGATCGAGTATTACGTCGCCGAGCTTGGCGCGAACGAAAGTATGCGCTGGATAAAACGGTACAGCACGCCTTATTACGTCGCTGTCGATCCCGCTACAAACAAATACGTTATTAAAAACGCCGTAGGATACGTTACCACGTCCGAGGGTTCTGTCATTCGGGTTTATCATGCGGACGAAAGCACCGCTTATTCCTATGCGGACAGACTGAACGGTATCGCCGCAGTCGACGCCACAAGTTCTTCTACCTATTATTACGTATCCAGGATGTCGGAAAACGACGAGGTCCTGTATCTCAACAACGATGGCGTTTTTGAAAATATCATGCAGGAAAGGCGTCTTTTCGCTTCCGTTGTCGAGGCGCGCGATTATCTTACCGCAAACGGCCTTTCTCTTTATCAAGTCACCGATAAGTTATACGTCATTGCGGAGATCGCCGCAGGTTGGGATATCATGATGAACGAGTATATCAATAACAATCTCGTTCAAAAAACGCTTACCGTTTATTATGCGGACGGTACCGTCGGTCAGGTCCCGATCACGGCCGAAATGGTCTCCTATAACAAAATGGATTCTTCCACCGGATACAGAAAGGTCACTATCAGCTACAAGAACTGCTCTTGCGAAGCCTATATTTACGTATGGCGCGCGGAATTGACGAACGTGGAAATTTCTAAAGAACCGCTGACAAACTACATTCGCGAAGCCGACCTTGACGTCAGCGACGGCGTTCTGAAACTGACTTTTACCAAGTATAACCAAAAGAATCAGGAAGCCGGCTATATGTATAAGTATATCAGTATGGAAGACGAAGATATCACGTACAGCGGTTTTTCCAGTCAGGTCTACTCCAAGAGCGGCGTTAAAGTAACGGTAAGCGTTCTTTATAAAGATTATTACACGTTGACCACTTCTTACGTTATCACGGTTTACGACCTGCAAGACGTGACGTTCACCTTTAATAACACCATCTTCTTCTACGGTAACGTGTCCGGCGCCGGTTATTCCACCGTCAAGATCATCCCCGAGTTCACCCTGCCGGAAACGGGCAGAGATATCACGATGTATTACGTGGAGAAAAAGAATCTGATCCCGTATAAACAGTTTTTGGCGATGAATCTGAGCGAAGCGAGCAGGAATCTGTATCTGCCCATCTACGTTAACGACGAAAGAGGCGAGCTGTCCTTACTTTATTATCTGTATACGGGAGACAGGATCACTTCTCAGATCTACGACCCGGCGGCAGGTTCTTATTACGTCGTGTATTCCGCTTACGTCAAAAAGAACGAAAAGGGCGAAGTGACCGATAGATATACTTTATTAGAGTATAATAATTTATCTCCCGAAGAAAAAGCGCTTTGCGTGCCCGTCGACGGACAGGGTGACGTTTTGTACCGTTATACCGCGGAAGAATACGCCGCGCTCACTTCTTCGGCGTTGCGCGCGCTTTGTAAAGAAGAATCCAACGTCTATTATTTATTGATGATGGTAAAAGGTAACCGCTATTACGAGACCCGTAACTACTGTTTGAAAGAATACGCGATCATCCCGAAGGTCATCGACGTTAAAGTCGTTCCTTCTCAA
>CACXDF010000091.1 GCA_902766325.1 uncultured Eubacteriales bacterium
CCGTCGCATTCGGAGTCGATGAAAACAGGGTAGTCGGTATCGTTTTTCAAGACGAGGTCGTTGGTCTCGCTCACCATGGCGTCCAGTCCCATGGGCACGTAGGAAACGGGGAGAGAATGGTTTTTGCCGATCGCGGTCATCCCCGCCGTCACCCATGCGTCGTACAACGTGGTCGAGACCTGACATACGCCCCCTCCGATCCCGCGCGTAAATTCGCCGTAGGCGATCACACCCGCTTCCCGAAAACCGTTTTCTTTCGTTCTTTTGCCCACCGTCTCGTTAAAAGACAGCATTCCGCGGCCCTCCACCGTCCGGTCGTCTAATCGTTCGACTGCCAAACGCACGTTGTGCTTTCGTTCGGGAGAGGAAGAAGAATAATCCGTGGAAAAAGAAACTATTTTTTCGGTTCGGGATTTCAGGTCTTCCGTCGTAAGAACGGGAGAAAGCGTTTTAAAAGAAATTTCGCCCGAAAAGGCTCCGTCGCTTGCTACGATACGCGCGGCCGTCTCTTCGGCGGAAGCGACTCTGCCCGTTTCGCCCTCGGTATAAGAAAAGCGCCCGTCGCCGAGATAAGTAAAGTCCGGTTCTTTACGCGGAACGTATGCTTTTTGGCAGAGATATTCGATGTCCGAGGCGCAGTCGGGGCTGAGTTTGCGCAAGAATTCGAGGGGGCCGAGTCCTGTTTTTCCCCGATATTCTTCGAGCGAGCCGTATCTTTTGGCGCGCATGGACTCTCCAAAGGAGAGCGCATAACTTTTTTCCGATAAAAGTTCGTTCTGCAAGGTCAATCGCACGTTTAACGCGGCGCTCGAACGACATCCCATGGTCATAAGCGCAAAGAAAAGAACGAACGAAAAAAGGACCCGCTTGATTTTCATACGCTTTTAGTTTGAGCCTGCGGCGTCGAAACTATACTTTTACAGAACGAATTAAGTACGTTATGCTAAAATTTCGTCGGAAACGACGAATTTTAGAAACTGCTATTGACTAAAAAAATATTTTATTGTATTATTTAGTTAAATACAAAAACATGAGGTGAGAAAATGATTGGATTGATTATCGTGATTGCAATTGCAGCAGTACTTTTCGTCGTCGACGTCCTTTTGTTGGTCGCCATCGCAAAAGTGAAAAAACAGGGTAAAGAAACAAAATGCGCCTGCTCGTGCGAGCCGGTCGAAACGGAAGCCGAAAAAGAAATTTTAGCGGCGAACGATCGTTTTGACGACAAAGAAGAGCCGGTGATCTTCGCGTCCGCCGAAGAGAAACCGATCGAGGAAGCAAAAGAAGAACCGATCGAGGAAGCAAAAGAAGAACCGATCGAGGAAGCAAAAGAAGAACCGGTCGAGGAAGCAAAAGAAGAACCGGTCGAGGCAGCGAAGGAAGAACCGGTCGAGGAACCCGCGCTTGTCGAAGAAGCGGTCGCCGCCGAAGAAAAACCGGCCGAAAAGACCGAAGAAAAAGCAAAGAAACCGACCAAGAAAGTCGAAAAGAAGGAAGAAAAACCCGTCGAGAAAAAAGCGGAAAAGAAGGAAGCCAAAAAGCCCGTCGAAAAGAAGGCCGAAAAGCCGGCTAAAGCAGAAGAAAAGAAGGCTCCCGTCGAAAAGAAAGAAGAACCCAAACCGGCTCCCGCGCCGGAAAAGAAGGAAACCGTCGTCAGAGGTAAGATCGAGATCTGCAACGCCGTTATCGGCGGCTTCCATTATATTCTCCGCGCCAACAACGGACAGCTTTTGTACGAAAGCAAGAACTACAAGAGCGTAGCGTCATGCCGCAGCGCGATCGACGCCTTTATCGAAGCGGTCAAGGTAGGTATGTTCACCGTCCGCGACGACAAGTTCGATCGTTATAAGTTTATTTTGAAGAGCCCCACCAGCAATAACGTCATTTACGTCGGCGAGAGCTTTGATAACGAACGTTCGTGCCAGAGTAACATCGAGAGCGTACGCCGTTTTGCCGTCGCTTCCGATATCGTGGATAGCACGGACGCCGACTTTAAAGCGCATTTTTCTCCTTACGTGATCTCCCAAGAGGTCAAAGACAAAGTCAAGAACAACAACGGCGTCGTCGGCAAATGGGCCATCGAACAGGAAGAAGGCGACAAGAAGAACGCCCCGTACGTCTTCTTGCTGTACGCCAGCAACGGTCAGCTCTTGTACGAAAGCCGCGACTACAGCAATTACAGCAGTTGCAAGAACGGTCTGATGACTTTCCGGAAGACCATTCAGGAAGGCGAGTTCATTATCGACCCGGATAAAGCCGGAAGATATAAATTTATTTTGCGCAACACCAGCAACAATTCTTTGATGGAATATATCGGACAGAACTACAGCACCGAACGCGCTTGCGCCGACGGCATCGACAGTATTTATCGCTTCGCGCTCGTTTCTCCGGTTGATAAGCTGTGATCGCGCCGAGCGGAGGAGTTTGTGAAAAGAAAGGTCATAGTTTCCGTATTGCTTGTTCTTGTCATGACGCTGGTTCTGGCGTCTTGCAACAAGATCGGAACACAGAACGAAGACGTATCGAAAATAACTTACTATTTCGAAACCAAAGACGGTCGCCTGAATGCCGATAAATGGATCGCGTTCGTGGGAAACGAATGGAACTATTTCGACGGACAAAAAGGAACGACGGAACAAAACGGAAACGCAATCATTTTAAAGAACGAAGAAGGCGTCTGGGCTACCGGGCGCTTTTCCGATGGCAATTTTGTCTTAAGCAAGAACGGAAGGGCCATTACGTATTACGCTTTGGGTAACGAGCTGCCGGAAAAGCAGGTCTTTACCATGAAGAACGTTTACGAAAAAGCCAAAGACCTCGGTTTCGAGGGAACGCTGGACGAACTGATAGAGATGTTCCGCGGACCGAGCGCGTACGAGCTGGCCGTAAAAAGCGGATATCGCGGAACGGAAGCGCAATGGATCGCTTCTCTTGCCGGGAGCGACGGCCGGACCCCTTCGATCGGTAAGAACGGTCATTGGTACGTCGGAGAGGTAGACACCGGGGTGGCAGCCGCGGGCGCGGGGATCACGAAGATCGAAAAGACGGCGACGGAAGAAAACGTCGACACGTACACCATCTTTATATCGGACGGCAGAACGTACGATTTTGCCGTAACCAACGGTCTGGACGGCGAAGCCGCGGAAAAAGGCACGGGGATCGAAAAGATCGAAAAAACCGCTACGAACGGGAACGTGGATACCTATACCGTTACGCTGACAGACGGAACCTTTTATACCTACGACGTAACGAACGGTCGCGACGGTAAAGACGGAAAAGACGGTCGCGACGGACACGACGGCGCGGACGCGCCGGCGCTTACCGTGGAAGAACTGTACGAAGCGGCGGTGCAGGCCGGTTATACGGGTACCTATCTTGAGTTCATCGCCGAATATCTCCCCACAGGGAGCGATGCGGAAACGGCTGAAATCAACGCTTCTTGCTTTTCCGTCGTCAGTATCGTTTGTCCTTATTATTTCGTTCAGTACGGAACCGCCCATTACGGGGCGTCGGCCGCGTCGGGTATTATTTACCAAATCAATAAAGAGGCCGGAGACGCTTATATCCTGACCAACTATCACGTGGTTTACGCTTCGGAAAGAACGGACGAACAAGGTAAAGCCGATCCCGGCATTTGCGACAAGATCTACGTCTATTTATTCGGCAGCGAGATCATCGGAAACGAGATAAGCGATAAAGCCGGTTATCAGGGTATGTATATCGAGGCCGAGTATATCGGCGGAAGTATGACGTATGATCTCGCTTTGCTGAAAATAACCGATAGCGATCGTATCAGAAACAGTAACGCCATAGCGGCGACTCTGATCGACAGCGAGACCGTTTCGCAAAACGATACGGTGTACGCCGTCGGAAACAGCGGAGGAGACGGTATTGCCGTCACAAAGGGTATCGTCAATTATCTGAACGAACCGTTTACGACCTATGGCGCCGACGGCGAGACTATCGTTTCTTTCCGCGTTATGCGTTGCGACGCGGTCATCAATCCGGGCAACAGCGGCGGCGCTCTCTTTAACAGCCGGGGCGAAATGGTCGGTTTGGTCAACGGTAAAATGATCAATTCGAGTTATGACAGCGTCGGATATGCCATTCCTTCCAACGTCGCAAAAAACGTGGCGGATAATATTCTGTATTATTACGAAAAGACGGGAGAGGCCCCGGTCAGCGTTAAAAAGGTTCTTTTCGGCGTGACTTATTCGACGAGCGAAGCGTACGCGGAATACGACGTTAATACGGGTAAGATCGTCCGTTACGAAAACTTTTGCGTTATGGAAGTAGGCGAAACGTCTCTCGTTGCCGGACAGCTTGAAAAGGGCGATATAATTACGAAAATGACGATCGTGAGAGACGG
>CACXDF010000092.1 GCA_902766325.1 uncultured Eubacteriales bacterium
AAAGAGTAGCGGAGAAAAATCGAACGTATAAATAAGATACTTTGAGGCGGACCGAAGGATATCGGACCCGCCGTCCGGAAAGACGGATAGTAAGCAATCGCCGCGTAGATCGGTTTCGCCGAAAGCAAGCCCGGCGATAATGATGACGGGGATCAGCCATATCGTCGTCTCGAACACGCGCGCCACGGTGCGCGCTCCCTTATACGCAAAATAATAGCTGATCAGAAGAAGGGATATGATGATGGGCGCGTCGACAATGTTATAAAACAGGAAAGTGGATACGTAATTGACGATCTCGGTAATAAAGAGTATGCTCTTCACGAATATGACGAACAGGAGCGGGCAGGACACGGCGAAGTAAATCACGTTACCGCACTTTTTTCGCAACGCTTCCATTCCGCCCTTTTCGCACGCGAACAGCACCGCCCATAGCTGAATGAATTCCACCGCGGCGAAGATGCCGACGATGACGTATCCGTCCACGCCCGCCGTATCGTACAGATATGCCGGCAACATAGACATCTTAAAAACGAGAGGGATAAAAAAGATCATTATCGATAGCTGCTTACCGCTGACTTCGTTCATAATATCCTCCTGCTCTTCAGCCTCGTCTTGTTGTCGAGACGGTGCGAAAAAGGTCTGAGCGGATTATCCGACACATTCTTCTTAATTAGGGCATCTATCAAGTCATTCTGCTCTATGGGTGCGAAAGGAGACAAATACGGGATCCCAAATGAAGACATATCGCTTAAGTAAGCCAGTATTGCCAGCGAATACAAAAGCAGACCGTAAATACCGAGCAAGCCCGCCGCCACAACTAAAAACATCCTGAGCGTAGAAATAACGCTCACCTGATCGGGCACGGTATAAATACCGATTCCGCTCATCGCCACGATCAAAACGGTGATGCTGCTAAGAAACCCCGCTTCCACCGCCGTTTGTCCGAGTACGATAGCGCCGACCACGCTCAACGCCATGCCGACGGGCTTGGGCATCCGAATACTCGCCTCGGAAAGGATCTCGAAAAGAAGGAGCGCCACGATCATTTCCAACGTCGGACTGAACGGGATACCGCCGGTCGAATTCAAAATGGTTATCATTAGTTGAAGCGGTAGGATCTGATATTGGTGCGACTGCACCGCAACGAAAGCGGCAGGCAGAAAAAGAGCGAAGAAAACGCCGAACGACCTGACCAAGCGCGAGAAAGTGACAAGCGACGGCTTCTTGTACCGGTCCTGACTGTCCTCGAAATCTTCGATCAAAAGAAAAGGAACAGTCAGAACGATGGGCGAGCCGTCCACAAGAATGGCCACCCTTCCGTCCAACAGTTTTGTCGCGATAACGTCCGCTTTTTCGCTGTTTCCTATTTGTCGAAACAAAGAATAAGGTCTTTTTTCGATCATTTTCGCCACGTAGGAAGAATCAGGCACGCCGTCGATCTCGATTTCGGCCAGACGCTCTTTAACGGCATCAACGACGGATAACGGCGCGATACCGTCCACGTACGCAAGAACCACCGTCGTAGCCGTGACCGTGCCTATCGTCAACTTTTTATACGTCAATTTATTACTGCGTATTTTTCGTCGAAGCAGGACCATATTCGTCTTGATATCTTCCACAAATCCTTCTCTCGGGCCTTTGACGACGGTCGTGGTGGGCGGTTCCGTAACGGAACGGGAATTGGACTTTCGCGTCGAAAGTAAAAAAAACTTATTGCCAAGCAGCAACGCGGCGTCCCCTGCGGCCACTCCTTCGACGGCTTCTTTTTCTTCCACCGCTTTTACCGTACCGGAGAACGAGACGGCCGACAACAGCCCCTCTTCGTCCGCGACGACGTTCGTTCCGACGACGACAAGGGGTTTGACCACTTCTTCTTCCAATCGCCTCGCGTCAGTCATACCGTCCAGGTAAAACAAACACGCTTCGACGTTTTTTCCTTTCAGCGGTCGCACGACCAGATCGTCCGTTAAAAACGCGTCCGAAAAACCTTTCTTCTTATCCTCATTCATACGGACGAGTATTGACGACGCGTAAAAAAAATAAACGGCTAAAATAAAAAACCGTGCTCCTCCGACGAGAAACACGGCGAAAAACTTATCTTTTACGACAGGCCGTTATCCTTCCGGATACAGTATTTTATTGCGCACCAAGAAAGCGTCGATGAATGCGTCGTAGTCGTTCGCGCTCATCGGCTTGGCAAAATAATACCCTTGGATGACCTCGCAACCCATTCCTCTCAAGCGATCCAAGTCGTCTCTCGTTTCCACGCCTTCTTGCGTAACCTTGACGCGCATCTTTTTGGCAACGTCGATGACGCTTTCCAAAATGATCCTGTCTCTTTCTTCCGACGCGCCCTTGTCCAAGAAGAACTTATCCAACTTGATCTCGTCCATGTCCAGGATCTTCAGAATGTTATAAGAAGAATAGCCTGTTCCGAAGTCGTCGATGGAACATAAGAATCCGGCCCGACGTAACTCTTTGGCGACGGTGGACAGGTACTCGTAGTTTTCGTACGCGAAACTCTCCGTAAACTCCAACGTGACGAACTTATCGGCGATCCTGAACTTATTTTTGACTCGGATATAGTATTCCAGGAAGTCGGGCTGAATGGCCGTTATTCTGGATACGTTGACGGAAATGGGAAACACCTTTTTACCTTCGGCGACTCTTGTCGCAAGCGTTTCGCAAGCGGTATAGTAAATGTGTCTGTCCAGTTTGGAAATAAAGCCGTTCGCCTCGAAAACGGGCAAGAACTCGCCCGGGCTACGGTACTTTTTGATAGCGGGATCGTACCAACGCACGAGCAGTTCGGCTCCGTCTATGTAGTCCTTGACCAGGTTATATTTGGGCTGATAGAAGACACGGAATTCTCCGGACGCAAGCGCGCCTTCCATACGGCCTTCGATCTCGGCTCTTTGCAGATAGTCCGTTCTGACGTTTTCGTTATAAAAATGGCAGATCTGATTGACGTCGGAACGAGACGGGATATCGCGGACGACGATAGCCTTATCGATCATTCTGTCGATATTTTCGGAGGGATTTTCCGAGCGAAGTTGCGCGGTGGTCTCGTAGATACCGTAACTGATCTTCAAGTCGTAGTTGGCCGTCGTTTGCTTGGTGATCTTTTTTGCCAAAGAGAAGAGACCGACCAATCTGTTTTCCAGTTTGTCTTTGTCCTTATAGTGAAGGAGCATAATAAAGTCGCCGTCTACCATATATCCGTAACATTCTTCCAGCAGAAGAGCTCGGGAAAAGGTCTCTTTTAAGTGCTTTAACAGTTCGAGCGAAGCCGTCTCGCCGAATTTTTCGGTAATGTAGCTGAAATGGTGCACGTGAGAAATAACGACGGCGAAGTCCGTGGCGGTATTGCGCGCTAAAATATCGGTCGCGTCTTTTTTGTACTTAAGTAAGGTCGGACAGTCGAGGGCGGCATTGACCATATTGATCTCTTCGATCCTCTTACCGAGTTTACGACGGGAGATCATAAAGATCAACGCAAAGACCAAAACGACGATGATCAGAATGACCATCGTGGTAATGATGGTCGTGACCAATTCGTACCCCTCGCCGTACACGTCGCTCGCTTTATAAAGGCTGATGACGCATAGTCCGGTATCCGTTTCGTTCGCGCGGCCGACGGAGACGACGTACAGTTCGTTCTGCACGCTGACCGTGGCCGTCTCTGACTTGCCCGTCTCAAGCATACTTTTTAATTTTTCTTCAAAGACTCGACCGTTATTGATGGATTCAAGGTACTTACCGAAAGCATCGTTTTCTTGCATCTTGCCCGATTTGTCATTTAAAATACCGAGAACGCGCGTTAAGTTATTATCGCTTGCTTCCGTTTCGCAGCACAGCGCCTGAAATTCGGAATAGGACTTCTTACTTTCGTCGAGATCCTGAGCGAAAGACATAATGGTGGTAAGAGGATAAAAGACGGCGATACCGTCGATCTTCTTTTCTCCGGAAAGCGGTTCCGGCGTCGGACAATAACAGATAACGCACGGCGCCTCGCCGCGATCGTCGTAAAAAAAGCCGCGCGTAGCAAGGACGTTTTTTTGTTTCATATCCAGAATATACTCATAACGGCGATCGCCCACGCTCGAGATCTCCGCCCCGCGATAATTATACGTTTTATCGCCGATATAATACCATATCTCCTGAATGCCCTCTTCTTTGTATCCATCCGATCGAATGATGGAGTTCAAATAATAAGATAAGTCGTTGTCGTCTTCGGAATAAAAATTGATACCGGCGGCCAATGCGTTCGTCTTTTCACGCAAGCTGTCGATCTTGTTATGAAAGTGATCGGTGGCGTCTTCCGAATAGTTACGGGCCATCAAAATAGCCTGATCCTCCGTACCGGCGGAATAACGCAAAGCCAATACGAAAATATTGACCAGTATCGCAAAACTGATTATCAGCAAAACGACGAAAGAAATATCCCGCCCATGGGTAGAAAGAATATTCTTGATGGGTTTTCTTTTTCTTTCTTCTTTGCGTTCTTCTTCCAGAACTTTTTTATCTTCTTTTTCTTTCATTTACCTTACTTTCCCTTCTTCGTTTCTTTCAACTTCTTTTCCAGTTCCCGTATCCGTTCCCGATCGGCGTTGATGCGTTCGGAATAGCGATTGAAATAATCCACGTCCTGATCCTCCGGCATGCGGTTCGACAGAATCGAATCCACAAGCGCGGACTGCGAGCGCGAGCGCTTCTTTTCCAGTTCTTCGATCTGGATCTTGAGCTTTCGGATCTTTCGTTTCAATTTTAATTTCTCGAACATTTTTCTTCACCGCTTTTATTTGTCGCTATCGCCTTTATTGTCTGCGGGAGGCAGTTTTATGTTCCCGTTTTCGTCTTTCAGGGCATCCAAAGGCCGCAATTCGATCAATCTTTGTATTTCTTCCTTCACCAGCCTGTCGATCTCTTCTTGCTTGCTTTTCTCGCCGTCCTGTTCTTTCTTCTGCACCGCGCTACGGATATCCGGCAGATAGCAGAACGCCGTTACGAGCAACAAAAGGAACACCACGGCCATAAATCCCACTTCGGACAGAACGATCCTGCCCAAAAAGGTCATCGCCGGCAAAGTTTTTTCATAAATGCCCACGATATTCTCCGCCTTGGCGGAGTAGACACCGTCGTCGACCGGGTTGCCGTCGCCCTTGGTAACGAAGACATCGCCGTCTTTCTTGATAACGCGGTGCGTGTTCAGCTGCCCCGATATCTGCGGATCGGTCGAATAGAAAGCGACGATATCCCCTTCTTCCACGTCGGCGGCAGTCGCCTTTTTGACGAGGATATAACTCCGCGAGTGAATGGTCGGGGACATACTGTCCGTCAAGACCCACATCGTCGTCTTGCCAAACAAAAACACCGGGCCGTTCACCTTGGACAGGATGAATACGACGGCTATCAATACCAGGATAACGCCCGTTACCGCTTGCAAAGCGATCTTCGCCGCTTTTTTCAGCTTCTCTTTCATTCTGCCGCCTCCTACTTCCTGCGCTTAAAAAGCCGCGAAAGGAATCCTTTCTTTTCGGTAGTCTGCGGCGCGGGCATTACGTATTCGTCCGCTTCCTGCATATCGATATCGTTCAGAGCGTCCAGCGTGATCGGCTTGGGTAAAAGCGCGTCGCCGCCGATGACTTCTTCTTTCGGACGTTCCGGTTCGACCGGCGCGACCGGCGGTTCTTCTTCTTCCGGCAGTTCCAGAATGATCCCCTGCGTGATCTCCAACGCTTCTTTCTTGACAAGGAGCGCGTCCCCGCCCGCTCCGGAAAGATCTTTTTTCGGTTCTTCCGGTTCTTCCGGTTTTTCCGCTTCGATCCGGGTTTGCGGCGCGTCTGTCTCGGGCTCAATGGCGATCTCTTCTTTCGGCTCCTCAGGACGTTCTTCTCCCTTCGGCGTCTCCAAAAGCGCCTTCCTTAATTCTTCTTTCTGCCGCTTGGTCAGTCCGATCACGTTCGGGTCTTCTTGCGTTTCTTCCGCTTCGACCCGTTCTTCGTCCTGCGCGAGCGTAGACTTCGTGCGAGCGAGGATATCCTCTTTTTCGACGTATCCCGTCTCTTCCGCTTTCGGCGCGACGGGCGGCTTTTCTTTGGCGATAGTCACCGTGGTGACTTCTTTGGTCGCAAGTCCCATCGCCACCAGCTGATCAATGGTCTCGTAGCCGAAATCGCTCGGAGAAATGAATTCTTGCTTGGTTGCTTCTTGCAACCCGACGCAAGTCTCTTCTATCAATTCCAACGCGTTCTTCAACGCGCGTCCGCTCTTGACTTTCAACAAAGCCGGTACGGCCGCGTACTTCTTGACGGCCGAGCTGTCTTTCACAAAATATTTCTGCGGAACGGTGGCCGGATCGAGCGCGAGATACAGTTTCAGCGTCTTGCCGGCGATCGCGACCTTAGCCAGTTGCTTCCGTCCCGTCGTAAAGGTCACGCCGGAAAAACTCGTTCTCGCGGTGACCTTATTTTTGGTCATAAACTTGTTATAAATTGCGCAATAATACTCTCTCAAAGGATCGCCGAGCAACTTGACCTTGGCAACGAAACTCTTCTTGTACCGAATGATCGTCCTGGTAATGCTCTCTTCGTCCTCGGTCGTGATCTCCACTTCGTCGCTCTCGTCTTCTTCGTCCGAGCGGTTCTCGTCGTATGCGGATTCGTCTTCGGAAACAGGCTTTTTCACCTCGGCGGACATCGCCGCCGCCGCTTCCGTTCTTCGACGTTCGGCTTCTTCTTCCTCTTTCCGACGCGCTTCTTCCTCCGCCTTGGCCGCTTCCGCTTCGATCCGCTTGCGCTCTTCTTCCGCCTTGCGACGTTCTTCTTCGCTGCGTTCGTCCAAAATTTGCTCCGCCGCCAAAGCAGCCTCGATGGCGATCGCTATCTCTTCGTCCGACTCCGGCGCTTCTTCCTGCTTGCGTTCGGCAGTCGGCGTAAAGTCGAATATCGGCTTGACCTTCTCCGGTTCGGCAAAGTGGTGCAAAGACTGCGGAGGCACGAAGTTTTCCGGCGTTTCCAACGCTTTCGCCTCGGCCATATGCCTGCAATAAATAAGATACTGCTCGGCGACGCCCTGATACACCTGCTTGATGTATTCTTCGGACAGATTTTCTTCCTGCTCGTCCACCATAATGCCGTATCCCGCGTCGTCGTAGCTCTCGATGAACTCCCACAGCGCAAGACATTGACGAAGATACTTGTTCTTCAAGATCGCGTTGGTACGCATTACCGGCGGACGAATGGACGCCTTGCCCATAGCCAAAACGAACTCGCTCCCCTGATAGGTGCGCGCTACTTCGTACAGCTTTTTGACACGCTTCCACAAATCGGTATTGAACGCGTAGTTCTTGACCTCTCTGCCGTTTTTGTACGTGCCCGAAAGCTCGATACTGAGATGGATCTTGCCCATCAAAGTTCCGTGTAAAAACTCGTCCTCGAACTCCAAAGAAGTCACTTTTTCGTTCGCGCCGTTCTTGACGGCCGCGTCATAACGCCTCGTGACGAAAATATACAAGCGACTCAACAGCGTATTGATAAACTTGTTTTCGTACGTCATCATCGAGTCTTCGCGGAAGACGTTCAGCAGTTTAGACGGAATAATGGTATCGCCGTCCACGCTCGAAATAAGGTCGGTATGTTGGCAAAGATGCTGGATAGACCGGCTCGTGACCTTTTTGGTGCGCTCGATGGGAAGCAGTTCTTCCGTCTCTTCGATAAAGTGCCCCGGGTTACGAACCACCTCGTCCAAAGCCTGCAAGCTGTCCTCGATAGCCTTGACCCACGTTTCGTCGATCATCTTGAGTAAAAACTTTTTACTCATCTTGATACGCGGATTGCCGTTCTTTAAAACGTTCAGAATGGTATCGTATTCTTCGTGACGCCCGATCAAAGCGTCCATCGTAAGGAGCGTGTCCTGATAAGCGTCGTCGCTTATCTTCATCGCCCCGTATTCTTCTACCTCTTTAGCGACCGCGGCGGTTCCGCCTTCTCCGCTTCCTTCTCCCTCCGCAACGGCCGCGGCAGGGCCCGTGCCTTCACCTTCGCCCGTTCCTGCGCCTTCGCCCGTTCCTGTGCCTTCGCCGGAACCTTCTCCCGTTCCTTCGCCTGTTCCGACGCCTTCGCCCGCGCCCTCGGTGGGACTGACGGCGACGCCTTCTTCTTCGGTCGGTTTGACGGCGAGGCCTTCGCCTTCTCCTTCTCCGGGAACAACGCCCGCGCCTTCGCCGGCTTTTTCGCCTTCGGCGCCGAGTACGGGGTATCCGTCTTCTCCCGGAACGGCCGCTCCGGTGGGTACGTCGGGGCCGCCTTTTACGTACTTAGGCGGTTTTTTCTCGGCGACGAGCAAACGGATCAGTCCGCGCGCAAGCAAGTTATTGAAGGTATCGTACGGAAAGTCTTTTGCGCGAATGGGCGTCATAGCCGGATCGCGTAACGCAAGCGACATATCTCCGGCGATCTCGTCGATGACTGACAAAACGAAACGCGTCGCGCCGTCGCTACGGACTTTCACCGACGCGGGGACCTGGGCGTACTTCTTTTTTCCGCCATCGTCCTTCATCTTGTAACGACCGGTCTGATACTTATTCGGATCGGTCGCCAAATTGATTTTCAGGGTCTTACCGGCAAAGGTCACCTTGGCGAGAGTCGCGCGCCCGCGCGTAAAAGAAATACCCGACCAACTGAGACGGGACTTAACTTTGTCGTAAGAAAGAAGTTTGGTCGCGATAGCGGCGTAATACTCCTTGATGCGCTTGTCGGAAAGGATCAGTTTGGCTAAAAAAGAACGCGAATAGCGCAGTTTGCTGACCCACGCCGCGTCGCCCGGCTTTCTTTTTACGGTTTGCGTGTTCGCCGCCGATTCTACGACGGGTTCGACGGCGCTCTCTTCTTCGGGCGTCTCCGGAGACTGCTCTTGCGGCAAGCGCGGACGGATGATACGGATCAGATCGCGCGCAAGTAAGGTCTCGAACGGCTCGAACGGATAATCGCTCGCTTTGACCTCTTCAATCGGCTTTTTGCGCGGCCGAAAGGCTCTTTCTTCGGCCAGAATATCGACCAATTTCAGCGCGTACTTAAGCGCCCTTGCGCTTTTTATTTTTAACTTACCGGGAACGTGCGCGTACTTCTTTTTTCCGCTTACGTCGATCAGTTTATACCGTCCCCAACCGTAAAGAGAGGGATCGAGCGCAAGGTATAAGCAAAGCGTCTTGCCCGAAATGCCGATGCGCGCGTAAGCGGCGCGCCCAAAATAAAAGCCCTCGCCTGAGCGGCTCTTACTGATCCTCGTTTTATCGTAGGATAAGAGCTTATTGACAAGGGTGGCATAAAAATCTTTGGTTTTATCGTCGGATAAGATCAGTTTGGCCGCAAAAGAACGTACGTACCGCATCCGCGATACCCATTCTCTCTTAAAAACGCTTTTGTCCCCTTGGACTATCGTCGTCTCTTCAGCCATAACCCCGACTCCTGCTTACTTAGTACATCTTCTGCAGGCGTTGCAGATAGGCGATGCACTCTTTCATCGTGTCTTTGCCGAATAAATTATCCATGTACATAATAAGTCCGCGGATCTCGTCGCGAATAAGCGACAGATTCAAGCCCTCGAACTTACGGAATATCTTTGTTGCGAGGATATAGTCCAAGCCTTCCAATTCGGTACCGCCGCAAGCGACGTATACGGGCACGAATACGCGCATCTGCTTCAGGATACGGTTACCGAACGCCACGCGGAACTTATCGATGACGTACAGGTCGAGCTGGGCGATCTTCTGTAAGATCTCATCGCTCATCGCGTGATCTTTTTCCGCCTGGTGATATAAGGATTCCACGTAAGAATAACTTATCTTTTTAGAGGTCGTCGGCTTGGCTTTGAAGGGCTCGCCCTTCTTATCCAGGTTGATGACCAAAGCACGGTCGTACACCTTGTCGGAGATAGCGAACGTCGAGTCGTCGTTGTTGGCCGTACCGATATACCAGATGTTCTGCGGAATGGTCAACTTGCCGTCCGTAAGATGTTTCGGGTCGTCCTCCCACGCGGAAGGAACAAGCTCGATCTTCCATTCGTTCGGGTCCGGCATTTCCAAAATGGACAGCATCTCGGCGAAATAGTATTCGACACGCGCGATATTCATTTCGTCCAGAATGATGACGTTGATATCGTCGTTAAAAGAACTCTCGTAAATGCGCTTTAAGATCTCGGTCTCGTTGAACTTCTTCGTGAATTCGTTGAAGTATCCGAAAAGCTCGGTACGGTCACGCCAGGACGGCTGTACCGAAGCGATGGTCGCGTCGTTCAAAAAGTACTTTCCGAGCATATACGGAAGAGACGTCTTACCGGTACCGGATATACCTTGCAGAACGATCAACTTCGTTGCGGACAGTCCGGCGATCATAAGACGAATGGTCTTTATCTCATAATACAAATGCGAGTTGTAGCAAGCAAAGTCACGGATATCGTTACAGAGTTCTTCAAGCGACATCGTCTTGTTATACTTGGGCGGCTGATAGTAGACGTACTTATCGTCCACCGCAGCAAGACGCGTAAACCGTCTCGATCCGACCGTTCCGACGCTCTCTTGTCCGACGACGTGGTTGTTCGTGACGTTGGTCACTTCTCCC
>CACXDF010000093.1 GCA_902766325.1 uncultured Eubacteriales bacterium
CAAAAGCGATCGAAGCCGACGACCGGGAGGCGCGGGCACACATGTTGGACGCCTACCCCGAATTAAAAGCGATGTACGATCCGGACGACGGTAACACCGTAGTATTCCGCCTGACCGACGTTTACGCCGAGATCTGTTCTTTTACCGCTCCTAAAAAAATCTTCACGTTCTGATGAAAAAGAAAATCGTTTCTCTTATTTTGATCACGGCACTCGTCGCGTGCGCATTACTTCTTTTTACCGCTTGCGCAGACGATACGAAAAGACTTTCTTTTAAAGCGGAAGTTTCTTTTCGTGAGACGCACGAAGTGGAACGCTCTTATCAAGGCGCCGCCGCGTACGGAAAATACTTTTTCCAATTTTCGGATCATATGGAAAACGTGGGGGTATACGATATCGAACAAGGCGCCCTCTTGTGCGTTCGCTCTTGGGAAATGAACGAACTGTATCACTGCAACAACGCCAATTTCGGCATAAAAAAATACTCCGAGCAAGACGAATTTCCGCTCCTTTACGTCAGTATGGAAAATATAGACGCGCACCTTGCGCTTGTTTTTCGCGTGCAGCGCGCGGGTAACGACTTCTCGTTCACCAAAGTGCAAACCGTCATTTATCCCGATCCGAGACAAAGCGGCGTTTACTACCCAAACTGTATGATAGACGGACAAAACGATCGTATGTACGTCATGGGCTATACCGAATACAGCTATATGAAGAGTAAATCCAATCGTATCAAAGTATCCGAATTCGTTCTGCCGGACTGTTCTTCGGAAATAGTGGAGTTAAGATCGGAAGACGCCCTTTTTTCTTTTGAGATCGACAGCGTGACGGCAACGCAAGGCGGCCTTGTCAAAAACGGAAAGATATACCAGGTGTACGGATTCAAAAACGACATCACGTTCCGTATCCTCGACCCCAAAGAAAAAGGTTTTACCGCCGTCGTCAACTTACCGAAAAACAAATTCAAGCGCGAACCGGAAGGCATGGTCGAATACAACGGCGACTTCTATTGCGCCGACGTGACCGGCGCCGTCTATAAGTTTTCTTTGACGGAATAAAAAGTTTTTCGGTCGTGTTGCACTTTTTGATAAATTCTGTTATACTGAAAATATGAAATATTTTGCCAAAGCATTACAATATCTTTTCTCCAAAAAGGGCGTGAAAAAATGGCTCTATTTTTTGCTGTTCTCGCTCGTTCCCGCGGCGCTGCTTGCGTATGCCGTGCCCGTATATCGTCTTTTTGATATCATTAAAGACACGGATATGCCCTCCTTCGGCTCGATATGGATATCTTATTTTGTGCGTAAAGGCATCGTACTGTCTTTTATCCTCGGCTTTTTCACCAACGTATTCATCTCAGCCTGTATTTCTTCTTCTCTGACTTACCATATGCGGATAGGACAATTCAGCCTGCCGCGCTTCTTTACTTCCATCAACAATAACTTTTTCCCCTGCTTCGGGCGCAATGCGACCCTTTCGCTGGTGATCTTGTTCTTTTATACCGTATTCGTCCTGTTCGACGCGCTCTGGAACGTCGTTCTTAATTCGGTCGCGGCGGTTATAGCGTCGGCCTTTATGTTCGCTATTCTCTTCGTTATTCTGACCTATATTCTTTCGACCGCCACGCTTTGGCTCCCGACAATGGTCTTAACGGGCGAAAAGTATCAAAAAGCCTTGGCGACTGCGTATTATCAATCGCGCGACAAACATAAAAAGTTTTTTGCGTTCTATTTTATTTTGGTCGTATTCTTAACGGGTCTTGCCGTTATCGCATATTTCACGTCGAATAGACCGCTCGTATCCTGGGCTATCACTACCGTATCCTACATGGTCGCGATCGTCTTCGTACACGTGTATCGGTTCGTCGCGTTTTTTGATTTTAACAGTCTGCCCCGCGCCGATCTGACAGTCAGTTCCTTCAAAAGGAGATTATAAAAAGCTATGCCGATCAAGCACACTTATTCTATTCTTTGTAGCAATTTGACGCTGGTTGTAAAAATCGCCATTATGGTCCTGATCATTTTGCTCCTTGCCGTCGCTTGCCTATACAGCGTTCTCCATCCCTTGTATCTGGACGTTCGGGAGATCATCGAATCGCAAAACTATACCATCGACGCACAAGATTTGGTCAACCACCCCATTCTTACGCTATCGGCGCTGAAAGACAGTTACGTCGGCTTTTTCGAGCAGATCCACTGGCAATCCAGCTTTTTATGGTTTATCCTCATTTTCGTTGTTTTTAAATTCTTTTTTACGTTACCGCTCCTGCCGGCGACCAAAGTTTTATACGTAAAAATGAGCACGGGCTTCGACGTCGGCATCCTCAACGCCTTTATTTCGACCGGCTTCCAGAATTTACTGCTCGCCGTAGTCAGTTCTATCGTGCTCTCCGTTATAGATATCGCTCTTGTTCTCGCATGTCTTCTTCTGTGCTACGCTCTGCTGCCCCTTATCGGGTTTTTCGCCTTCCCCGTCTGCATTATACTCTTTTTTATGCTCCTGACGGCAAGAATGGCAATCATTTGTCAATGGTTGCCGGAGATCTGCGCAAGCGAATCGAAAAACATCTTCAAAAATCTCGGAAACAGTTTACTGTTTTCCTTTAAAAAATTCCGCAAGAACTTCTTGTGCTTGTTGTTCATCAACGTCGTCATTTTCGCGATCGTATGCGCTACGATGATCACTTCTTTGGGCGTTATCCCCATTATGATGATTCCGATCTATTACGTGCAATACTGCATTATGACGCTGACGCTGAATTTCTCTTACCATAAATCGAAGTATTACATCGATAACGGTTCTACCATCTATACGCCGACGAGACTGTTCTGAGCAAGATATTCTTCCAGCGTTTCCAACCTGTCGACAAAAAATAAATTTTCGATCGCCTTTCCTTCGAGATAGGCGATTTCTTTTTCTCCTTTAATAACGAACACGCGGTATAAATATCGCCCGTCAAAATCGCGGATCAAGCGTCCGACCTTCATGGAAGAAGGAGCGTACAGCGTTTTTTCTTCTAACGGAGCGTCTGTCCCTCTCAACAAAAAGGAGTGAGAAATCAACAATCTGAACGACTCGTTTTTTACGTCCGAAACAGCGCCCGTAAAAAACATAACGGACACAAACAAGAGATAAGGCACCGGTCTGATAAACAGCCCTATAATAAACAATACGGCCGTTACAACGCCCATAACTATACCGAAAACGCG
>CACXDF010000094.1 GCA_902766325.1 uncultured Eubacteriales bacterium
AACATCCCTGCGGTACTGCCCAAAAACATAAACACAAAGCAGAGGATAAACAGTAAAAGATATTTTTTATCTCGAAACCTATGATCGACGTATCGCACCATATAGACGAGGATGCCGCTTTCGTCCAGCGCGGTGAATACGGCGCCGATGATAAAGAGGAGCGCTACGATGGCCCAGACCGTCCCCGCGCTTTCGCTTTTCGGCGACAGGATCATAACGGGCGCGAGCAAAAACTGCCACCACTTTATCCCCTCTAAGGTATCGTCTTGGACGTAACTGTCGTTCTTTATGGAGCCGATCCGGTCTTCGGCGATCCCGTCCACGCCGTTCAGGTAGTCTTCTTCGGTGTAACGATAATAACTTCCTTTCGGCAATATAAAAGTCAATACGTAAGA
Source organism: uncultured Eubacteriales bacterium (assembly GCA_902766325.1). Taxonomy (GTDB): domain Bacteria; phylum Bacillota; class Clostridia; order Christensenellales; family DTU072; genus CAG-1782. The sequence goes on from CACXDF010000094.1 coordinate 396, forward strand.
GGTGATAAAAAGCAAAAGTACAACGACGACGCCGACGATGACGGCGCGTTTACTCAGTACCAGCGCTTTCGGGCTGCTGTTTTTATTCGTGTCCATTCGGTCTTTTTTGTTTTTTTAATAAAACTTCCTTATATAATCCATGATATCGTCGCGCGTTCCTTTGTACGGGCCCAGTTTTTCCATTTTGGAAGAAACGCAGGCGGTAGCAAAGAGAAGGGCTTCTTCGACCGAAGCGCGCTTTCTTTCGGTAATATACGCGGCAAAAGTGGTGTCGCCTCTGCCCGAACGGCCGATCAGACTGCGCGCCTTGATGGGACAAGTATAAACTCTTTTTCCGTCGTACGCAAGCACTTCGGTGTTATGCGTGATAAGAACTTCTTTCGCACCCATTCCGTACAGTATTTCGGCGGCCTTCGCGCGGTCTTTTTCGCCCGTCAGGATCTCCGCTTCGGCAGCGTCCGTTTTCAGGTAGGTGATATAAGGGATCAGGCGTTCTCTGTCCGCCCAGTTTTCAAAATACATTTGCGTGTTGTCGCCGCTTGCGTGGCGTAAAAAGCCCTGTACGTCCACGGCCACCTTGCCGCGCTTCGATAATTCTTCGATCAGTCCGTCGGCATAGTCGCCGTAAATAAGCCCCGCAAGGTGATAGATCGCGCTCTCTACGTCGGGGATATCCTCTATGGTAAAAGGATCGGCTTGAGAAATGCAAGTGCATTCCCGACGTTCTTTGTCTGCGGTAAAATATTTATTGCGGATGGACGTGGATTTTTTCGACGGGATATAAAAGATGTCTTCTTGCGGCACGACGAACTGTTTCAGCGCGTCCTTGTCTTTTTCGGCAAGTTTGGTGACTACGCCCACCTTGTTTCCGCCGGCATAGGCCGAAGCCGAAGAGTAAAAGACGGCCCCGCCCAGTTCCGTAATGAGATTGTCCTGCCAGTCGATATTAAAGTCGAAAGACGGATGCCCGATCACGAGCGTATCGTATTTTTTCATTTTCTGACCTCCCTACCAAGCGCCGACAGCCCTTCGTCGGCAAGTTGCGTCGTAATATTGACAACCGCCGGAAAGGCGGCGTATTTCCGAATCAGTTTCGAATCGTTGACGGTAAAGATCGATACCGGCACCTTTTCTTTTTCGCACTCGGTCAAGAGTTCGTCCGGTAACTTTTTGTAACTTACGTTGATCCCTTTCGCGTGCGGACCGAAAGATAAAAGGAGGCTTTTTATCTTGCTTACGTTTTGCGGCAGAAGTTTAGGCAGATAATCGGCGTTCACGTACCAGTCGCCGAAAAGAATAGCTTTTCTGTCCGCTTCCGTTCCCGCCGAACCGGTAATGATGATCCTGTCTTGCACGTTGTGCCTTTCCGCAAGCGCCATCAAGTCCGGGACAAGTCCGTCTTCTTTCAGATCGCAGTTGATAAGGAAGTCATGTTCTTTTATGAAGTCGAAGGCATAAGATAAAGGAAGCGGTTTTTTCCTTTGCCAAAAACGCACTTTGTCGTGGGTAAGCAGCAGTTCTCCCTTCACTTTACGGATATCTACCTCGATCACGTCCGCATTGACGTATTTCATCGCCTCGAAGTAATCGAGAGCGTTCGGATGCGTTCCGTTAGCTCCGCTGTGCGCCGTAATTA
>CACXDF010000095.1 GCA_902766325.1 uncultured Eubacteriales bacterium
GTCTTTAATACGTCGGTAAAAAAATATTTGCCGGAAATCTTCATGATAATTCTCCTTATGAAACAATTCTATTATCCGCTCCAACGGATTATTCATAAAAAACGATTGCCAAAATAAAGAATCCACGATATAATATAAAAAAATAACATTGGAGGAAAATTCTGATGAAACATATTCAGGAAGTTTATTCGAAATCTTTGACCAAGACGCACGCGACCGGTTGCGGAGAATGCCAATCCAGCTGCCAATCCGCTTGCAAAACCAGCTGCACCGTTGGCAATCAGTCTTGCAAACAAGAAGAAAAGATCAATATTCAAAAGAACAAAGAACTGTAATTTTATTTTCTCATGGTCCATTGTTTTTGTTACGACAGGGCCGGGAAGAAGTATAATTTTTTGTGGGACGTAGAAAGCGGAAGTCTGCACATCGTTGACTATCCCGCTTTTTTATGTGCAAAAAATAGATACTCCGACCTGACGCCCGATGAAGAAAAGGATTTTTCCGAGTTGACCGATCAAGTCAAGGCCGAAATAGCGCAAGAATTGGACGGCGGAGAAGAAGCCGGCGTTTTGAACGCCAAGCCGCTGATCGACTTTTTCGTCAAAAGCACCAAGGTCGTCAAGGCGCTTTGTTTGCATATCTGCCACGACTGCAACCTGAATTGCGAATATTGCTTCGCGGGCGGCGGCAATTATAACACGGAAAAAGACTATATGTCCGAAGAAACGGGTCGTAGAGCCGTTGATTTTTTGATTCAAAACAGCGGAAAACGGAAAAATCTCGAAATCGACTTCTTCGGCGGAGAACCGCTCCTTAATATGAAAACGGTAAAAGAAGTCGTTCGTTATGCGCGTGAGATCGAAGAAAAATACGACAAAAAATTCGCTTTCACGATGACGACGAACTGTCTTCTTCTGAACGACGAAAATATCGCCTGGCTGAACGAAAACATGGAAAACGTCGTACTCAGTATCGACGGCAGAAAATGCACGCACAACGCCGTCCGGCACACGCGTAGCGGTAAAGACAGCTACGATATCATCCTAAAAAACGCGCAGAAATTCAGAGCCGTACGCGGAGACAAAAAGTATTACGTCCGCGCCACTTTCACCGCAAAAAATCTTGATTTTTGCGACGATATTTTATCGCTTAACGACGCGGGGTTCGACCAGATCTCGGCGGAACCTGTCGTTTTATCCGAAGACAGTCCGATGGCTCTGCGCGAAGAACACCTCGACGCTATCTGTAAAGAATACGAAAAATTCACCGAAAAGTACCTCGAAAGAAGAAAAGAGGGTGGCAAACATTGGTTCAACTTCTTCCACTTTATGATCGATCTCGAGCACGGCCCCTGTCCGGACAAGAGACTGACCGGATGCGGCGCGGGAACGGAATATATGGCGGTTTCGCCTTTGGGAGAATTATATCCATGCCACAGATTCGTCGGCGGAGACGAAAAATATCGTATCGGGTCCGTATACACGGGCATCGAAAATCCGAGCGTTCGCGACGACTTCGCGAAGTTATCCGTCCTCAGCAAACCGCACTGCAAAGAATGCTTTGCCAAATATAACTGCGGCGGCGGATGCACGGCTAACGCCATACAATACGCCGGCAAACCGGACGCACAATACAAAATGGGTTGCGAGCTTACTAAAAAGCGTCTTGAATGCTCTTTGGCGATCGCGGCTATCGAAAAAACGGAAAACAAGTAGCTCGTCTGCTTGTTTTTGTTTTAGTTACGAAATTAATTATTGACAATAATATTAATATTAGATATAATATTTAAGATATAAAATCGGAGGCACGACCAAGTGAGCAAAAAGAAATCGATCATTATACTCTGCGTCATAACGGTTTTGTTCCTTACTTTGCTTTGCTTTACCATTCCCATGAACGGTAAAGATTCTTTCCAAATAGGGGACAGCGATTATGATTTTCTGTGGATTTTTAAGGGAATCAAACTCGGCATCGACTTAAAAGGCGGTATTTATGCCGAATACGAATGTTATCGCGACGACGAACAAGAAGTTTCGGACGACGACATCACCGGCGCAATCAGCAACCTGAAAGACCTTTTGTACGACAAA
>CACXDF010000096.1 GCA_902766325.1 uncultured Eubacteriales bacterium
ACGCGAACCATCTCGTCATAGGTCAAAGCGGCCTTGGCGATGGCTGACAAAATGCCTTGCGGCGTTGATTTCGTAAAGATCTTTGTCACGGCCGATTCGGACTTACCTAAATAGACGTCTTCGGTCTTTTTGTCGATTCTGCTCTGCAATTTGGTAATCTGCGCTTCACAATTCTTTCCGTCGTAAGTGGTGTCGGCATAATTAATCGTAGCGCCGCCTCTGTAATCCGTAGCGGACTTGGAATAGTCCGGCAGATCGGCAAGTGTTTTGATGCTTTTCGGCGTTAACTCGTCTTCCTTCGTCGGCTTCGGCGGCGTCGGCGGATTAGGGCCGGGACAAGCCGTCAAGACCATCAACATCATCACCGCCATCATCGCGATCGCAGAGAGTTTGAGAAAAAGTTTTCTCTTTGTCATAAAATGTAACCTCCGTTTCATTTTGGGCATACTACCCTTCTTTGGTAACTCTACCATACTTTCGACTCGTTGTCAATATGGGTTTTAAAATATTTTATTTGCGTTGCGCGCGTCCGCACGCACAAGAGACGATCGAAAAATCAATTGAAAAAATGTAAAAAAAACGTTTGACAAGCAAAAATGCGAATGCTATAATCTGCTTAACTGAATAAAGGCTTTGACGAAGACGGCCGAACGATATCTTTTCCAGAGAAAATGCGATAGGTGAGAGGCATTAAAAGCGCTACCGTTCAAGGGTCAATCACTTCCGAGCCGCGCCCAGAAAGCTCCTTTTTGATAAAGGGTCGTAGATGGCGACGTAAAGCACAACGTTATTCGTGCGTTCGGTTAGTTGACCGGATAAAAAGTGGTATTCGTCCTCGGACGAGTGCAATTTGAGTGGTACCGCGATTGAAAAAACAGTCGTCTCAAACGTTGAGACGGCTTTTTTATTATAAAAACAAAAACATACAAGGAGGAAAAAAGTATGTCCACAAAAACAAAACAAACGCTTAACGAAAAAATCAAAGACGTGGCTAAACGAATTAGAACCGCGCGAGAATCAGTGGGCATTACCATCGAGCAAGCCGCTGCCGAATTGAATCTTACTCCCGCCGAATATAAAAAGTACGAAGAAGGCACCACCGACTTCAGCTTTACCTTTATTTATAAAATCGCGAAGCTCTGCGACGTCGAGATCACCGATATCATGGAGGGTCAAAGCCCGAGCCTGTCCACCTATACCGTAACGCGCAAAGGAGAAGGCACTCCCATCGTCAGAAGAAAAGGCTTCGAGTATTATCGCCTGGCTCCCCTCTTCAAGGATAAACTGGCCGAACCGTTTTTGGTCACCATTCCCTACTCCGAAGAGGCGCTCAGCCGTCCTCCGCACTATTCGACTCACGCCGGTCAAGAACTGGATATCGTTTTATCCGGTACGTTAAAGATGATCGTCGGCGACAACAGCGAGATCCTGCACGAAGGCGACGCCATCTATTACGACTCGTCCAATCCGCACGACGAGATCGCGCTCGGCGGCGAGCCCTGCTCTATCTACGCCGTCGTTATGAACCCGAAAGGCGGCATGTCCGAATATAAAGAAACGGAGTCCTCTTTATCCTGCTATTGCAACGTCGATCTCGCCGGGCTGAAAGATCCCGTCGTAGAGCCGTTTATTACCACTCGCCTGAACGAAAACGGATCCCTCGCCGCTATCGATTTCCATAACGAAGATAAATTCAACTTCGCTTTCGATATCGTCGACAAACTGGCCGAAAAGTGTCCCGATAAACGCGCTATGGTATACGTAAACGATAATAAGGAAACCACGTACTTTACCTTTAAACAGATCGCCGAAGAGACAAACCGCACGGCGAATTACTTTGCCGATCTGGGTATCAAGCGCGGCGATAAAGTCATGCTCGTATTAAAGCGTCATTATCAGTTCTGGTTCTCCATTCTTGCTTTGCATAAGATAGGCGCCGTCGTCATCCCGGCGACCAACCTTCTCGTCGAGCACGACTTCGACTACCGCTATAATGCGGCGACGGTAAAAGCCATCGTTTGCACGGCCGACGGACAAACTGCGGACGAAGCGGAAAAGGCCGCGAAAAAACTCCCCTACTCCATGATCAAAGTCATCGTCAACGGTCAAAAAGAAGGCTGGCACGACTTTAATAAAGAATATGCGTCGTATTCGCCCGTCTACGATCGCGCAAGCGACGCGCCCTGCGGCGACGAAGATATGCTTATGTTCTTCACCAGCGGCACGACCGGCTACCCGAAGATCGCCACTCACTCCTATAAGTATCCTCTCGGGCACTATATCACCGCCAAGTATTGGCATAACGTAGACCCGAACGGTCTGCATTTTACCATGGCCGATACCGGTTGGGGAAAAGCGCTTTGGGGCAAGTTGTACGGACAATGGATGTGCGAAACGGCCGTCTTCGTGTACGACTTCAATAAGTTCAATGCGGCGGACGTGCTGGAGCTCTTCTCAAAATACCACATCACCACTTTCTGTGCGCCGCCGACCATCTATCGTTTCTTTATCAAAGAAAATTTGGCCAAGTACGACCTCTCTTCCATCAAGTATTCGACCATCGCGGGCGAAGCCCTGAATCCCGAGGTCTACTATCAATGGCACAAAGCGACGGGTATTCGTCTGATGGAAGGTTTCGGTCAGACGGAAACGACTTTGACCGTAGCGAACCTTGTCGGAGCCAAAGTAAAACCCGGCTCCATGGGTAAACCAAGCCCCTTATACGACGTCGACATCATCAACGATAACGGCGAGTCTACTAAAGTCGGCGAGATCGGCGAGATCGTCGTTCATACCGAAAAAGGCAATCCCTGCGGACTGTTCAAAGGATATTACAGAGACGAGGCAGCCACGAAAAAGGCTCATCACGATAATATTTATCACACCGGCGACACGGCATGGCGCGACGAAGAAGGTTATTTTTGGTACGTCGGCAGGACGGACGACGTTATCAAGTCGAGCGGATATCGTATCGGACCTTTCGAGATCGAAAGCGTCATTATGGAGCTTCCTTACGTTCTGGAATGCGCCGTTACGGCCGTGCCGGACGAAGTGCGCGGACAAGTCGTCAAAGCGACCATCGTTTTGACCAAGGGCACCGAAGGGACGGAAGAACTGAAAAAAGAGATCCAACAATACGTCAAAAAGAACACCGCCCCCTATAAGTACCCCCGTATTGTGGAATTCATCGACGAACTTCCGAAGACGATCAGCGGAAAGATCCGCCGAGTGGAATTACGCGGAAAAAATTAAATAAAGGAGAATAAATCATGAAAATCGGCGTTCAACTTTACACCCTCAGAAACTACGCGAAAGGCGAAAGCGGACTGGAAAGCGTTTTTTCCAAAGTTCGGGAAATGGGCTATGATACCGTGCAGTACTCCGGTTGCCCGGCCTTCCCGGAAGAGGTCAAAACGGAAACCCTGAAAAAAATAGCCGACGCAAACGGCATCAACATATGCCTGACGCACGTACCCGTCGAAAAGATTTTCGATCAGACGGAAAAAACGGCCGAAGAACACCTCAAACTCGGTTGTCCGACGGTAGGACTGGGCGGTATGCCCCGTCCCGCGCGCACTTCGCCCGACGAACTGAAAAAGTTTATCGAGAAGATGAACGTCGCCGCCGATAAGCTCTCCGAGTTCGGTCTCGGTCTCGCCTATCACCATCATGATTTCGAATTTAATAAATGCGGAGACGAACGTATCTTCGATACGCTCATTCGAGAATTCGATCCGAAAATTTTCTTCACCGTGGACACCTATTGGGCCAAAGTCGGCGGAGAAGACCCCGTCGCCTGGATGAAAAAGCTGGACGGCAGGATCCGCGATCTGCATATCAAAGACTGGACGGATAAGGTCAATTTCTTTGTAAAAGTCTTCCTGCGCCAAAAACAACTCATGTGTCCCGTCGGCGCCGGAAAACTGGACTTCAAGAGCATCTTTGCCGAAGGAAAAAGACAAGGCGTCAATACCGCTCTTATCGAATTGGATATAGCGCCCAAGCCGTACGTTGCGCTTCAACAAAGCACCGACTACCTTAACAAACTCTTTCCCGATAAGTCTCTGATCTAAATGAAACGAGTCTCGGCATACGCGAAAAACGCGCAAGAAACGTTTTTTGAGCGTCCCCTGTCCGCAGGGGACGCACTTGTATTTTCTTCCGTTTCTTATCTCGACTTTTTGCCGGAACTTTTTTCTTTTCCGTTCGCTCTGAAAGACACTTTCGGCGTCATCCCCGGCAACCGAGTTCTTTACGGATGCGCTTTTTCCGGACGATTTAAGGACGTTCAAGTCGTCTATCAGAACACCGTTTTTTTACATAAACCCCATTGCCAATATTCCGTTACAGCTTTTCTTTTCGACAAAAGCGTCTTTATCGCGTTCAGAGGAACGGACGAGACGGTCACGGGATGGTTGGAAGACTTTGATATCATCCACAGTAAAAAACTGTACTCTCACGAGCTGAGCATTCGCGATCTCAACGAGATCGGAAAGCAATTTCCCGATCATACGTTATACGTCGGCGGTCACTCCAAAGGAGGACACCTTGCTACTTATTCCGCCTCCTTTTGCGACGAAGAAGTCAAAAAACGGATAAAAAAGGTCTATTGTTTCGACGGCCCGGGCGTCCTGCCCGAAGTGCGGTATTCTCCGGAGTATAAAGAGACGCTGCAAAAAACGGAAAAATACGTGCCGGTATCCAGTTTTATCGGCATGATCCTGACAGGTTCCGATCCCGTTCTCCCCGCCGCCTCTTTCGGCTTTTGGTTTCAAAAACACGATCATTTTTCGTGGTACGTCAACGACGACGGCTCTATGGTCGCTCGCAAAAAACTGAAACCTATCGCGTTGAAAACGAAAAGAGTTTTCCAAAAAGTTATTACCGCTTTATCCCGGGAAGAACGACTTATGTTCACGGACATTGCGGAAAGAACGCTCGTATATGCGGAAATCAAAAACATCTACCGCATGAGCCTGCGTTCCATAAGACGCATTTTCCATTATCTTTTGGTCTGCGTTCGGAATAAAGAAGAAAAAAAATTATTAAAATGGATCAGAAAAGAATTCCTGATCGGTTTTTTATCCCCGTTTTGTAAGTAAAATAACGCCGTCTTCCAAATCGAATTTCCGAACGGTCATATCTACGTCTCCTTCCGCGATTTCAATAAAGGAGCGCAAGGCGTTTACGTTCGTACGGTGTTTATGAGCCGGAGCGTCGTTCGTTTCCACCATGCCGTGAAAGAGAATATCATCCGCAAAAAGAATGCCCCCGGGAAGAAGCATTTTTTTTAAATAGGGATACGCTTCGGGATAATAAGACTTGGGACCGTCCAAAATAATGAGATCGTACCTGTTTTCCGACATGAGCGGCAAGACTTCTTTACAGTCGCCCAAAATGATTTCACAACGATCGAAAAGACCGAATTCTTCCAAATTATTCTTCGCGGCGAAATATCTGTCCTCGTCGATCTCGATAGTCGTTACTTTTTTTCCGCCGGCAAGAAGAACGCCGATCGCGCCGAGCCCGATGCACGTTCCGATCTCAAGAGTCTCTTTCGGACGCAGTTTTTCGACAACGCCCGCAAGAAGTTTTGCGGTCAGAGGACGCATCACAGGGATATGCTCCCGCAAGGCGTCCGACCGTTTTTTTTCGAGTTTATTAATCATTCGAACACGATAGGCACGATGACCGGACGCTTATCCAAACGTTTTTGGATCTTTTTCGCAAGTAATTTACGAACGTACTGCTTCGCGCCGTCCATGCCGGCCTCCGTCAGCTTTCCGCTTTGGATCTCGGTCACTATTTCTTCGGTGATCTCGGCGCGGACTTCGTCGGGGATATTGATGCCGCGCGTCACGATAACGGGCTCGCGATAGGTCTCGGGATTGATGAATACGGTGGCGATGACGCACCCGCTCGTAGCGAGCGCCTTTCTGTCTCCGATAAGACCGTTGACGTCTTCGACAAGATACTTACCGTCGAAAAGCGTTTGTCCGCAAGGTACGTTACATCCAACGCGAATGCCGGTCGAATCGACTTCGACCGAATTACCGTTTTGCGCGATGAATATCCTGCTTGCGCCCATACCAATTTCCATGGCCAGTTCTTTATGCATTTTCAGGTGTCTGTATTCACCGTGGACGGGAATAAAATAGCTCGGTTTCAATAAAGAAAAGATCAGCTTTAATTCTTCTCTGCAAGCGTGCCCGGACGAGTGGATCTCGGCAAGAGCTTGATAGACGACTTCGGCTCCGCGCTTATTGAGGTTATTGATGACTCCGAAGATAGTCTTTTCATTTCCGGGAATGGCCGAAGAACTCATAAGTACGGTATCATAATCCCCAACTTCCAGTTTCGGGAACTCATTCTCACTCATTCTCGTAAGCGCGCTCATCGGCTCCCCTTGCGTTCCGGTGCAAATTACACACAGTTTGTCAAGATCGTACTTCCCGATCTTGTCGATATCGATCACAGCGTCTTCGGGATAATGCAATTCTCCCAGGTCAAGGGCGATCTCGGCGATTTTTTGTAAACTGCGTCCGGCAAAAGCCACCTTTCTGTCGTGCAATACGGCGCAATTGATGATCTGTTGCACGCGGTGCACGTTACTTGCGAAGGTCGCTACGATGATGCGTTTATCCTTATTCTGAACGAACAAATTATCGAGGGCTTTGAAGACGTTGCTTTCGCTCATACTGTAGCCCGGCTTCTCCACGTTGGTAGAATCGGCCATCAGGAGCAAGACCCCCTCTTCTCCGATCTGCGCGATACGAGTAAGATCGGTCGTCTTACCGTCGATCGGGGTATGATCGATCTTAAAGTCGCCCGTCATGAAGATGGTGCCTTTCGGCGTCCAGATGGCGAGAGCGTAGCTGCCCGCGATGGAGTGCGTCACGCGAATGAATTCGACGGACATCTTACCTGCCGGGATCACGTCGCGATCCTCGACCGGATAGAGCGTATAGTCTTCTACTTTGAATTCTTTCAACTTGCTCTCAAGAATGCCGAGCGCAAGCGGACTGCCGTATACGGGTACTTTTATGTCCTTCAACAGAAAGGGCAAAGCCCCGATATGATCCTCGTGTCCGTGCGTAATAAAAATACCCTTGATTTTGCTTCTGTTGTTCAGAAGATAGGTATAATCGGGTATGACGTATTCGATACCCGGCGTCTCTTCGTTATCCGGAAAAGTAAGTCCCGCGTCCACGACGATGATATCTTCTCCGTGCTCGATGCAGGTTATATTTTTACCTATTTCTCCGACGCCGCCGAGAAAAGATATTTTGATTCTTTTTGCCATATATATTCACCTCAACGTTGTATTACTCTTTTATTTCGTTCATATATTCGTCGAACTTATCCCACCCGCCGGCATAAAAACGGTGCTTACCGTTACCGACGAAATGATAGATATTGTCTTTTTTGTTGCCGTAGATCTCTTTCATGACGTTAACGACATTTTCGGCGCCCTCTATCGGGAAAATAGGATCCCTTTTCCCGGATACTACGACGATAGGCCGCGGATAGATCAGACAGGCCAGTTCTCCCATGTCAAAGTATTTTCCCGCGCCCGGCAGGAAGTTACAGGGGCAATGAAACTCTTTTCCGATCGAATCTTTATAGGTGCAGATCGCGCATCCCGGCATGACGACTTTTATTCTTTTGTCAACGCACGCCGCGTAGTACGACGCCGTTCCGCCGCCGGAGTTACCCATGATCCCGATCCTTTTCGCGTCCACGTCGGAGCGCTTTTCGAGGACGTTGATGACCTGTTTTACGTCCCATATCCTCTCCCCTATCAGCGTTCTGCCGACCAGAAGAGCGTTTTCCGCAAGGAAGGTGCACATACACTCACGCAGTCTGCTTCTTCTTTCTCCGAAACCGCGCTGTTCGACCACCATTGCGGCATAACCGTGTTTTATAGCTTGCAGAGCGAAGTCTCTGTCCTCGGATATCTTTTTCAGATCTCGGCGTTCGTACGGTTCTCCCACCGAGATCATCATACCGTTGCTGTGACCTTGCAGACAGATCACGACGGGCGGATTGGGTCTGCCTTTGGGAAGAAGAAGCAAGCACGGACACTCGACGTTCGGTTCCGTCTCGATTATCATGCGGATACGAATATGATCTCCCTTATCGACGCGACTTTCTTCTCGGCAGATCGGCTCAAAGTCGTCCGGCATATCGCCGAGCGCGTCAAAAAAGGCTTTTTCGATCAAGCCTTTGAAATCCGGGTCTTTACCGACTTTATCGTACGCATATAGAGGGTATTTTTCACGAAGAAGTCTTTCGTGACAAGCATCCGGCGAATACTTACCGAACGATAAATTGTTTTTTACGATTTGAAATAACGTCTTCAACTTGATACTCCTCGAACGCGGGCAGATAATACTTACTCGCTATCACAATATGGACGTAAGACGAAAAAAAACGGTTTATTCCTGCGCGATCTTACGAAGACGCTCCGGATCTTTGATCTGAACGACGTCTTTTCGGAAATCGAAAATACCTTCTTCCCTCATACCGATCATTTCTCTGCTCATACTCGGACGACTGCAATTAAGATATTTTGCCATACCGTTTCTGTCCACTCCGAGTTTAACTCTCAACGAGCCCTGTTCGATATATTTCCCGTAAATAAAGGACGCGATCTTTTTTCTCATCCCATGGATTGCCATAAAGTCTTTATTTTGTTGGACTTCGATGATCTTTTTGCAAAGAAAAGCCGAAAGATTATTGGCGATCTTTCTGTACGCGGGCGAAGTTACGCTTTCGGAAAAAAGGCTCTCCGTCGTGATGTACAATAAAGTGGATTCGGTCGCGGCAGTCAAAAAAGAAACGGCTTTATAAGGCGCAACAAAGCATTGCGGAATGCCGAACATATCGCCATCCACCTTAGAACTGATCACGTTACGCTGACCGGCAAGACCGACCGTAAATTCTACCAGATTGCCGTCGAGTATGATCCCGACTTCTTTTACTTCGTCGTTGGGACGCAGAATGATATCCCGCGCCGAATGCTTCACGATCCTTGCGTTTAAACTATCGAAAACGTCTTCGATCTCCTTATCGGTCCAATCGAAGAATAAAGCGTTTTTACGAATCTGTTTAAAGAAATTCATCATGCCCTCGCTTTTGTTGCTATAGCTACCGAATATTATCTCATAATCCTTTCGTTTTGTCAACTCCAAAATTTATTTCTTTCCGATCCGAAAAAAATGTTTCTTTTCTTCGACGGCGGGTATTGTGTTACGTTTTATTTCATGGTATGATAAATCCACAATAAATACAGGAGTCTGACTATGAAAAAAACACTGAAAGCGTTCGTTTTGATCCTTTGCTTTGCGATCTGCTGTCTGTCGCTGATCGCCTGTTCCCCTTCTTCCAAGGAAGTCGCCTCGGTAAAAGGCACGACAAAGCCTTGGGACGCGGCGGACGAATATTCCATTCAACTGACCGGCGACGGTTTTTCTTCGGGCCTCGATTACGTTATGTGCATCGAAAAACAACCGAATAAAGACTTCGTCGTTCTGAACCTGACCGACGTCCAACTGGGCGACGGTGAAATCGACTTCAACGCGGAATTCGTCAGACGTGCGGATAAGACCATTCAAGAACTGGTCGAAAAAGTAAAACCGGACCTTATCACCGTCACCGGAGATCAAGGCTACGGCACCGAAAAATCCATTCTCTACGTTGGGAAGCTGATCGACAGATACGGCATCCCCTGGGCGCCTGTTTTCGGGAATCACGACAACCAGGAAGACTTACTTACCACCGATCAACAGTCCTATCTTTACGAAAACGCCTTCGAAAACTGTCTCTTTAAGTGCGGCCCGGATAACCTTGCCACCGTAGAAAGCGGTTCGATCGCCTACGGCAACTACGTCGTAAACGTTGTGGAAAGAGATCAGTCCGATCGTAAATTCCACGTCGTAAGATCTTTGATATTCATCAACAGCCGAGACAATATGGATTACAGCGAGGATGAAAAATACGAAGAAGAAAAGAAGGTCAACGACCGCGGTTACGCTATGCTTACCGAAAAACAGATCGACTGGTATAAATGGGCGGTAAAAAGCGTACAACCTTACGGCGCGGACGGCAAAGTCAAGTCGACCATCTTTCTGCATATACCGATCTACGCCTATAACCTTGCCTTCGACGCGGCTTTCAAAACCGACGTTGACATCTTTGATTACGACGAATATACCGCCGCCGTAAGAAACACGGACGCTTTCGAGGCTTACGCCGATAAATCGATCTGGAACGAAGGGTACGAAAATTCGGTCGGCGGGCGGAGAGAAGAAATATGTTCCGCGCCGTACGACGATCACGTTTTCGACGCCGTCAAAGATTTCGACGACGACCCGTCCACTGATTTTATTTCTACCGACCTCATCGTCGCCGGACACGACCACTTAAATAACTTTATCATCGAATACGAAGGCGTGACCTTCGCTTACGGTCTGAAAACGGGCAGCGGATGCTACTATAACGAAGACCTTTCCGGCGGCAGCGTCATTCTCGTCCGCGACAGCGGGGACAGCGTCATCTATCATCAATTTACGAATATCAAAGTCGCTACCTTCCCGTGGTGGGTCTACTTTTTGATCTGCTTCGGTTGCGTCGCGGTCGTAACGGCTATCGTTCTGATCGTACTTTTCAAACTAAAGATTTTGCCGATCAAAAAATAGTTTTTAAATATCGAATAAACGATAAATCCCCGTCGCGCTCCGACGGGGATTTCTTTTATAAATAAATTGCCTAATTCAAAATCTTTTGTTATAATAACGGCATGCAATTCTCATCGGTAGCTCTCAACGTCCTTATTATGCTCGCGTACGGCATTCCGGGATATCTTTTCATCAAAACGAAGTTTGTAAAAGAGGATGCGATCCCCGCGTTTTCCAAACTGCTTTTGTACGTTTGTCAACCCTGTCTGATGATCTATTGCATGCAGCAAGTGGTCTTCTCGCGAGAACTTTTTATGCAAATGCTGATTTTTTTAGCGCTCAGCGTCGCGCTACAGGTTGTCGCGACCGTCGGTCTGCATTTCATCTTTCTGAAAAAATCTGACGAAGCCAAGTACCGCGTGGCGAAAGTGGCTCCCGTTTTCGGGAACGTCGGCTTTTTCGGCACTCCCCTTTTGGAAGCCCTTTTACCGGGCCATCCTGAAGCCCTTGCGTTTGCGTCGATGTTTATCGTCAGTTTCAACCTGCTCGTATGGACGCTCGGCGCTTACTTTTTGACCGGCAACAAGCAGTTCGTTCGACCGAAAAAGATATTCCTCAATCCGCCTTTCATCAGTTTGATCGTTGCGCTCCCGCTTTTCTTTACAAA
>CACXDF010000097.1 GCA_902766325.1 uncultured Eubacteriales bacterium
GCAAAAGGCTACTCCGCCGAAGAAATCGACGACGACGAAGTTATGGACAGATTCCACGAAATGTCCGACTTCTTATACGGTACGGCAGAATCCGGAGATAAAGAATCCGGTACGGACGAGTTTTCGATGACTTATTCCAGTCCCGTTCGCGTTTTCTGTTCCACCGAATACGGCAACGCTCTGAAAAAAGATATGCTGATCGGCAAAAACGTATATGCGAACGTAAAAACGCTGAATTTCTCTTCGGGGACCAAGTCCTACGACAGTCAGGTCTTCGTCCATTCGTTGGATAACCTGTACGAATATAAGTATACGGTCGACGGAGAAGAAAAAGTGGTCAGTATCGCCGTACAAGAGATCTATAAAGCGTCCGGCGGTCAGCCGACGACTACCGTCCTCGGATACAGCCTCGTTTATTGGGGGTCTCGTTCGGAAAACATCGTTTTACCGACTCATACCGATCTGAACCTTCGATACGAGATCAAAGAGATCGCGGCGTACGCCATCCCGACCAGCGTCCGCAGTATTTATATTCCTTCGACCTATAACCGTCTCGAGCACGACGCTTTCAACGGTTGTTCTTTGCTTTCGAACGTGGAATTCGAGGACGTCAATACGCTCACGTACGTCGGACAATACGCCTTCTTCGGCACGGCGATACGGTCTTTTGTCGGCGGTACCGCCTTGAAGGTCATCGCGCCGTACGCTTTTAACCGTTGCGAGTCGCTCGTTTGGGTCGATCTGAAAAACACGCTCATCAAGAACACGTATAACGGTCGTATCGGACCTTATTATCAGTATAAATACGAGTACGAGTTGGACGACTACGACGACGACTTTGTGGATTGCCTCGGTAACAGCGCGTTCCAGGCTTGTCCGTCGTTGAAATGGGTCTATCTGCCGGAGAATATTCAGCAGATCCGTTCTTCTACGTTCATCAATTGTCATTCCTTAACCACCATTATTATTCCGACGACGTCGCCCAGCCAGAATATGAATGCAAACGACGACGACTGCTTCTATGAGTACGCGCAACCGAGCACTATATTCGACCCCGGTTATCTGCATCAGATACACTTCTACGTGGCCAGCTCGGCAACGGATATACACCAAAGACTTTTGGATCCGCAATTCATCGCGGACGGAAGATATAACTTGATCGACGCCGCGCCTTCGCATCCGTAGGCGCAAAAAATACAGACGGGAGGAAACTATGGAAAGATTATTGACCCCATTCGGCGAAAAGCTCGATAAGGACTTACCTCTGAACGACTATCCGCGACCGCAACTTGTCAGAGACAACTGGCAGAACCTGAACGGCCGTTGGAAGTACGCTATCCGTAAAAAGAACGAGCCGGTAGGCAGCTATGACGGAGAGATCATCGTTCCGTTCAGCCCCGAGACCATTCTTTCGGGCGTGGAAAAACAGGTGACGCCGGATGACGTTTTGTATTATCAACGCACTTTTAAGTGCGAAAAAAAGAATAATAGGGCGCTGCTCCATTTCGGCGCGGTGGATTATGCCTGCGTCGTTTTCGTAAACGGAAAGGAGGTCGGCTTCCATAAAGGCGGTTATACGCCATTCTCGTTCGATATTACCGAAGCCTTATCGGACGGTAAAAATACGCTCGAAGTAGTCGTGACCGACCCGACGGACACGGGGACGCAAGCTCGCGGAAAACAGTCTTCAAAGCGGGGCGGTATCTGGTATACGCCGCAGTCCGGCATATGGCAAACGGTTTGGCTGGAACAAGTCGCCGATAACTACGTTAAGTCTTTCATGCTCACGCCCGATATCGACAGCGAATGTATCGACCTTGCGTTTACCTTTTCCGGTAAGTGCGAGCCTGTCACCGTCGTGATCAAGGCGAAAGGTAAAAAGGTGGCGCAAAAGACCTGCCAGAGAGGAAAGATGACCGTACCTGTGGACGATCCCATTTTGTGGAGTCCCGAAAATCCGTTTTTGTACGATATGGAAGTAACGCTCGCTTCCGGCGACAGCTTTACGACCTATTTCGGAATGCGGAAGTTCAGTATCGGCAAGGACGCTGCCGGCGTTTCCAGACTGTTCTTGAACAATAAACCTTATTTCCATAACGGTCTGCTCGATCAAGGGTACTGGAGCGACGGTATGTACACCGCGCCGTCGGACGAAGCGATGATCTACGATATCAAAACTATGAAGGATATGGGCTTTAATATGCTCCGTAAACATATCAAGATCGAGCCGCTCCGTTGGTACTATCATTGCGACAGATTGGGCATGCTCGTATGGCAGGATATGATCTCGGGCGGCGGTATCTACAGTCATAAGATCATGGGCGTCTATCCCGCCGTCAACCTCGTTTTCTGCAAAAAGATCCTTAATATAGGCGACGGAGAAAAGAACTATAAACTCTTTGCGCGCGACGACGAAGCCGGACGCGAAGAATACTACCATGACAGCGAAGAGATGATAAAGCTGCTTTATAACGTCGTATCGCTCTCCGTGTGGGTGCCCTTTAACGAGGGTTGGGGGCAGTTTGACGCCGTTAAGGCCGCAAAGTTTTATCGGCACCTCGATCCCACGCGTATCATCGACCACGCCAGCGGTTTTCACGATCAAAAGGGCGCCGACCTCAATAGCTTCCATATATATTTTACGCCGTTTCGATTTCCGCGGGCATACGCCGGAGACGACAGACCCATCGTGTTGTCCGAGTTCGGCGGGTTCAGCTTGCAGAAGAAAGGTCATATGTACAACAAAGAGAAGTTTTTCGGTTACAGAAAGTACTACGACGACGAAAAGTACGCGAGGGCGCTGGAAAAGCTGTATGAAAAAAAGATCGTTCCGGCCATTCATAAGCGCGGATTGTCGGCGACCGTTTATACCGAAGTCAGCGACGTGGAAGACGAGTGCAACGGCTTGCTCACGTACGATCGCCGGGTGATCAAGATACCTGTGGAAAGAATGAAAAAGATTAATGAAGGAGTCAAACTGTCATGATCAACAACAATTTGATAACGCCTTTCGGAACCGATCTGCCCAAGATCCCTCTCGACCGTTATCCTCGTCCCCAACTGAGGAGGGATATCTGGCAAAATTTAAACGGAGAATGGGATTTCGCCATCTATAAACAAGGAGAACTGTTCGGCGGATACAAAAACAAGATCATTGTTCCGTTTTCGCCCGAAAGCGCTCTTTCCGGCGTGCAACAGACTGTCACTCCGCAAGATATGGCCTATTACCGCCGTACCTTTACGTTTCAACGCGTTCGGGACGTAGTACTGCTTCATTTCGGCGCCGTGGACTATCGTTGCGTCGTTTATCTTAACGGAACGCTCGTCGGCAAGCATCGCGGAGGGTACTTCCCGTTCTCGTTCAATATCAGCGACGTTGTGCAAGACGGCGAAAACGTATTGGAAGTCAAAGTCGTCGATCCGTCGGACACCGGCGTGCAGGCATACGGAAAACAAAAACTCAAACGCGGCGGCATTTGGTATACGGCGCAGTCGGGCATATGGCAGACGGTCTGGATCGAACAGACGATCTCGAACCTTGTTAAAGGCATTCGTTTTACGCCCGATATCGACAAAGCGACCATCACGGTGGAACTCGACTATAACGAAAAGAAAGAGGGCTTCATGTTTTATATCTGTACGGAGATAGGAGAACTCAGGTTTTCTTCTCCGGGACCGAAACTGGTGCTCGACATGTCGAAGATGATGCGGCTTTGGAGTCCGGAGTCTCCCTACCTGTATCACGCTAAAGTCGTCACCGTATCGGGCGACAGCTTTTCTACGTATTTTGCCATGCGTAAGATCTCCGTCGAAAAAGTGGGCAAGTTCTCGCGGATACTCTTGAACAATCAACCGTATTTTCAGAAGGGACTGCTCGATCAAGGGTACTGGAGCGACGGTCTTTATACCGCGCCGTCGGACGAAGCGATGATATACGATATCAGGACGATGAAGGAGATGGGATTCAATATGCTCCGTAAGCATATCAAGATCGAGCCGCTCCGTTGGTACTATCATTGCGACAGATTGGGTATGCTCGTATGGCAGGACGTGGTGAGCGGAGGCGTAATAACCGACAACGGGGTCCGCAGAGAGTACCCTTGTTACGAAAAGATCACCGGTAGAAAAAAGATCAAGAAGATCCCGAGCGACGGGCCGGAGCATTACGCTTTGCTCGGACGGGAAAATATGGCGGGAAGACGCGGTTATCAAAGAGACCTCGTCGATACGGTCAATCTGCTGTATAATCAACCGTGCGTTGTGATGTGGGTCACTTTTAACGAGAGCTGGGGACAATTCGATTCTGCGCAGGCGGTCGATACCGTTATGTCTATGGATAAAACGAGACTTGTCGACGCTACGAGCGGTTGGTTCGATCAGGGCGTCGGTTCGGTCAACAGTTTGCATAACTATCGCAAAAAACCGTGGTATCCGAAGTACGGTAAAAACGACAAGCGTCCCATCGTTTTATCCGAGTGCGGCGGTTTAACTTATTCGCCGGGGAGAGAACACGTGTTCGACAGCGAAAAGGTGTGCGGCTACCGCGGTTTCAAAGACGCCGATTCCTGTACGAAGGCTTTGGTCGCTTTGCAGGGGAATATTAAAAAGGCGATCAAGAAGAAAGGACTTTGCGCTTACGTATATACGCAGGTATCCGACGTGGAAGAAGAACTCAACGGTTTGCTTTCTTACGATCGAAAAGTTGTGAAAGTGAACGGAAAAGAAATTAAAGAAGCAAACGATAATTTAATTATCGAATAGGAGAATAATTATGCCAAGAGAAACAACGATCAAGGTCTTACAGGCGGTCTGTCAGGTCGCGAAACCGGGCGAATATATCATATTGAGCCGTTCTGAACTGGCGGCGGGACTCCCGGCCGGCACCGAGAGGAGAGAGATAGACTCCGCTATGATGGAATTACAGGCGGACGACTATATTGCCGTTCGGTACAGCGACGGAGACGTATATTGTCTGACCGTACAAACGAAGGGCTTCGTGGCCTGCGAAAAGATAAAAGAGCGGGAAGAAGCGAAAAAGGAAGAAGAACAGCAGCGTCTGAAAGAAAAGAATTTCGTCTCTTCGTCCGCGTTGGAAAACCAGGTGGCGGCCGTAGCCGACGGCGATATCGTGTCTATTAATTCGTCCGAGGCGGGTGCGAACGCCGTTTCGCAAGCGAATACGGTCAGGATCGGTTTTTCGTTGAAAAAACTCTTTTGGGCCTGCATGGGCGGGTCTTTTATCGGCGGTTTGATCGCCGGCGCCGTCGTGGCGATTCTTACTAAACTATTTTAGAGGATACTATGATACTTGAAAAACAAGAAAAGAAATTGATGGATATCGTCTACGAACTCGCCAGCGGTACGAGCAACGGACAATATCTCGTTACCCCGCAAGAATTACTTGAGCGCATCAGCTTCAACGTCGATTTCAGAGAGAGCGACTTGGAGACCAATCTCAACCGCTTGATGCTCGATAACTATTGCAACTTTGAGAAAGCGAAAAAAGCAAACGGCGACTTGATGTATCTCATCACGCTTAAGGATAACGGAATAAGCTACTTGCGCGACCGTCAGGTCTCGCGCAGGAAAGCGGTGACAAGGATCATCGTTACCATTCTGATCGCCGCGCTTTCTTTCTCGATCAAAAGTATATTACAGGCGATCATCGGATAAAAATATGGAAGGCAAGTTCGAACTGGTGAGCGCCTATAAGCCCTGCGGAGATCAGCCGCAAGCGATCGATAAACTATGCGAGGGCTTAAACGACGGTCTGCGTACGCAGGTCCTTTTGGGCGTGACCGGATCGGGAAAAACGTATACGATGGCAAACGTGATCGCGCGGATGAACCGCCCCACGCTTGTTATCGCGCATAACAAAACGCTCGCGGCGCAGCTTTGTAACGAGTTTAAAGAGTTCTTTCCTCATAACAGGGTGGAGTATTTCGTGTCCTATTACGATTATTATCGGCCGGAAGCCTACATCCCCTCTACCGACGTTTATATCGAAAAGGATATGAGTCTGAACGACGAGATCGACAAACTGCGTCACTCGGCCACCGCTTCTTTGGGCGAACGGAGAGACGTGATCGTGGTCGCCTCGGTGTCTTGTATATACGGCCTCGGCGCCCCGCAAGAGTACTTTACGCAGATGATCTCTCTTCGACCGGGTATGGTCGTGGATCGCGACGACCTTTTGGACAGACTGGTCAAATTGCAGTATAAGCGCGCCGATTACGACTTCGTCAGAGCGACTTTTCGCGCGAGAGGAGACAGACTGGAGATCTTTCCCGCGTCCAACAGCAATACCGCGATTTTGGTGGAAATGTACGGCGATGAGATAGAAGGGCTGTACGAAGAGGACGTGACCACGAATAAGATCGTTAACGAGCTGGAACACGCCGCTATCTTTCCGGCCAGTCACTACGTTGTCGGCGACGAAAAAATGGAAAAAACGCTCGAACGTATTCGAGCCGATATGATAGAAGAGTGCAACGCGTTCAAAGAGCAAAACAAACTGCTCGAAGAACAGCGCCTGCGAGAAAGAGTCAATTACGATCTGGAAATGCTTCGCGAGATCGGTTATTGCAGCGGTATCGAAAACTATTCTCGATACTTCGACGGGCGTTCACCCGGCGAGCCGCCGTTTACCTTGCTCGACTACTTTCCAAAGGACTTTTTGCTGTTTGTGGACGAGTCGCATATGACCTTGCCGCAACTGCGCGCCATGTACGCAGGCGACGTCGCGAGGAAAAAGAATCTGGTAGACTACGGATTTCGGTTAAAGTCGGCTTACGATAACAGACCGCTCAATTTCGAGGAGTTCAACAGCCGTTTTACGCAGATGATCTGCGTCAGCGCGACGCCCGCCGAGTACGAGTTGTCCGAGCAAGGGCAGATCGTAGAACAGTTTTTGCGGCCGACGGGACTTGTCGATCCCGAAATAGAAATACGCAAGACGGAAGGGCAGATCGACGATCTGATCGGAGAGATCAACGCTACCGTGGATAAAAAGGGTCGCGTGCTCGTCACAACGCTTACCAAAAAGATGGCCGAAAGCCTGACCGTGTATCTGTCCGAACACGGTATCAAAGCGACTTATATGCACAGCGATATCGACACGCTCGAACGAATCGAGATCATCAATAAGCTGAGACTGGGAGAAACGGACGTCGTCGTCGGGATCAACCTGCTGAGAGAAGGTCTTGATATTCCGGAGGTCATGCTCGTTGCCATCCTCGACGCCGATAAAGAAGGATTCCTGAGGTCGCGTTCGGCGCTTATTCAGACGGTCGGTCGAGCCGCTCGTAACGCGGAAGCGCGCGTCATACTGTATGCGGACGTTATGACCGACAGCATGAAAGCCGCCATTGACGAGACCGCCCGCAGAAGGAACTATCAACTTGCTTATAATAAGGAACACGGCATCACGCCGAAGACCATTATTAAAGAAATAAAGAACAGCGTCGTCATAACCAAAAAGGCAACCGGCGCCGGCAAGAACATGACGAAAGGGGAAATCAGCAAGGAGATCGAGCGCTTGACCGGTCTGATGAAGACGGCCGCGGCGCAACTCGATTTCGAAACCTGTATTTCGTTGCGGGAAGAGATAGGCGCGTTGAAAGAAAAATTACGGAACAAAAAAGGTTTTTGAGATCCGTACAGGAGAATAAATGGAAAATATTATTATCAAAGGGGCCAAGCAGAACAACCTCAAGAACATAGACCTGACTTTGCCCCGTAACAAACTGATCGTTTTTACCGGTCTGAGCGGAAGCGGTAAGTCCAGTCTTGCGTTCGACACCATTTTTGCCGAGGGTCAACGTCGTTACGTCGAAAGTCTGTCCAGTTATGCCAGGCAGTTTTTAGGGCAAATGGACAAGCCGGACGTCGAATCCATCGAGGGACTCAGTCCGGCCATCAGTATCGATCAAAAAACCACCTCGAAGAACCCCCGTTCCACCGTCGGTACGGTGACGGAAATATACGACTATCTGCGTTTATTATTCGCGCGGATCGGCGTTCCTCATTGTCCTAAGTGCGGTCGTGAGATCCGTTCTATATCCATCGACCAGATCGTAGACAAGGTAATGATGCTTCCCGAAAGAACGAAGTTCACGGTGGAAGCGCCTGTCGTTCGCGACAGAAAAGGCGAGTATGCCAAGTTGCTCGACAGTTTTCGTCGTTCCGGCTATTCCCGCGTTAAGATCGACGGCGTGACTTATATGCTGGACGAAGAGATCGCGCTTGATAAGAATCTGCGCCATAACATCAGCGTCGTCGTCGACAGACTCATCATGAAGCCCGATCTTCGTCGCCGCCTTACCGATAGCCTCGAGACGGCCTTAAAGTTAGCGGACGGCCTCGTCAACGTCGTTTGGGAAGAGGGCGAAGAACTCTTTTCCACCAACTATTCCTGTCCGGAATGCGGCATTACCATCGGCGAGATCACGCCGCGTATGTTCTCGTTCAACGCCCCTTACGGCGCCTGCGAAAAGTGTTCCGGTCTCGGCTTTACTGCGGAGATCGACGAAAAGAAACTTATTCCCGACCCGTCGCTTTCTTTGAACGAAAACGCCATTAAGTGCACCGGTTGGAACCTCGACATGGGACAAATGAGTAAGATGAAGTTTCAGGCGTTGTCGAAAAAATACGGTTTTTCCATGAATACGCCATACCGAGATCTGCCGCAAACGATCAAGGATATCCTGCTTTACGGTACGGACGAAAGGATACTGCTTAAAGCCAACTCCCGCAATTTCAAGATGGAAATGAATGCTCATTACGAAGGCGTTATTCCCAATTTGATGCGTCGATTCCGCGAGACCAAGAGCGAAGCGATCATTCACGATATACAAAAGCTGATGTCGGAGAACGAATGCTCCGTTTGTCACGGCAAAAAGCTGAAAAAAGAAGTCCTCGCCATCACCGTGGGCGGTAAAAACATTATCGAAGTGACCGAAATGCCGGTAGAGAGTCTTCCCGATTTCTTCTCGTCCGTCATCACTACCGAAAAAGAAAGGATCATTGCGACGCCTATTTTTAAAGAACTGTACGCTCGCGTGCGTTTTATGATCGACGTAGGCCTGGGATATCTCACGCTCGCCCGTTCGGCCGCTACGCTTTCGGGCGGAGAGGCGCAACGTATCCGTCTCGCCACGCAGATCGGCAGCGGACTTACCGGCGTGCTGTATATTCTCGACGAACCGAGTATCGGCTTGCATCAAAGAGACAACGACAGACTGCTGGCTACCTTAAAGAAGCTCCGCGACCTGGGCAATACGCTCGTGGTCGTCGAACACGACGAAGACACCATACGCGCCGCCGACCATATCGTCGATATCGGCCCCGGCGCCGGTATTCAGGGCGGCGAAGTCATCGCGCAGGGGAGCCTGCTTGATATCATGAACGCGCCTCGTTCTATTACGGGCGACTTTTTGAGCGGAAGAAGAAAGATCGAAGTGCCTACCGCATACAGACCGGGAAGCGGCAAAGAGATCGTTGTTCGCGGCGCGCGCCAGAACAATCTGAAAGGGATCGACGTGCATTTTCCGTTGGGGAAATTGGTGGTCGTCACCGGCGTCAGCGGTAGCGGTAAGTCGAGCCTTATTAATGGTATCCTGTATCCTCACCTTGCCAACGTGCTCAACAGAGCGGACTTGCAGGAGGGTAACTATGATAGTATGGAAGGGCTTGAAAACGTCGATAAGGTGATCGACATCGACCAAAGCCCTATCGGACGAACCCCTCGTTCCAACCCGGCCACCTACACGGGACTCTTTACGTATATCAGAGAACTTTTTGCTAAGACGCAGGGAGCCAAAGCGCGCGGCTATACGTCGGGGCGGTTCTCTTTTAACGTCAAAGGCGGCCGTTGCGAAAACTGTTGCGGCGACGGTATCATCAAGATAGAAATGAACTTCCTTTCGGACGTGTACGTGCCTTGCGAGGTCTGCGGGGGAAAACGCTATAATCACGAGACCCTGGAAGTAAAATACAAGGATAAGAACATTTTTGAAGTGCTCGATATGACGGTAGACGAAGCCTGTGTTTTCT
This sequence comes from uncultured Eubacteriales bacterium, assembly GCA_902766325.1. Lineage (GTDB taxonomy): Bacteria > Bacillota > Clostridia > Christensenellales > DTU072 > CAG-1782. The sequence goes on from CACXDF010000097.1 coordinate 10,054, forward strand.
TCGAAAATATCCCGTCCATATACAATAAAATAAAGACCCTGCGCGACGTGGGGCTGGGGTACATCAAACTGGGCCAGCCTGCCACCACGTTTTCGGGAGGCGAAGCGCAGAGGATCAAACTGGCGACCGAATTGAGCAAGCGTCCGACGAGCAAGACCGTCTACATTTTGGACGAACCTACGACCGGCTTACACGTGGCCGACGTGGAAAAACTGATGGCGATACTGAACAGACTCGTCGATAACGGTAATACCGTCATCGTCATCGAACATAATCTCGACGTGATAAGAATGGCCGATCACATCATCGACCTCGGTCCGGAAGGCGGCGGCGAAGGCGGCCGGGTCATCGTTACCGGCACTCCGCAGGAAGTCAAGGCGTCGAATTTAGGGTATACAAGTTTATATATATAGTTTTGGAGGACATATGAGTAATTTATTTTCTTTTGATCTGGAAACAAACCGCACAGGTTTTTTCGATATTACGGATAAGGTCATCGATTTTGTAAAAAAGAGCGGCGTGAAAGAGGGCATTTGTCTCGTTTATTGCCCGCATACCACCGCGTCCATCACCATCAACGAAAACGCGGACGAATTCGTCGCGTCCGACGTCGACTTTGCCATGAAGACCGTTTTCCCGAAAATGCCGGAGTTTCGTCACGACGAAGGAAATAGCGATTGTCACGTAAAATGCAGTGTTATGGGTGCGTCCGAAACGCTCATCATTACCGAAGGAAAAGTCCTTTTGGGACGTTGGCA
>CACXDF010000098.1 GCA_902766325.1 uncultured Eubacteriales bacterium
AGTTTGCCTTCCGTTTCGTCGGGGCGAATATAGGCGCGGGTAGAAATCATATCCGCCGAGAAAGATCCCATATGCGCAAAAGCCGTACCGCCGACGGTAAAGATATCCCACTCGTCGGTATAAAAACCGCCGACGCGGAGTTGCGCGTTATGCGTGATGCTCTCGCCGAATACTCCCGAACGCTTTTCTTTGGCGGTCAACGAGGAATATTGGACGGCGCTACCGTTCAGTAACAGGTCGATCCTCTCCGTTCCGGCCGTCTTGGCCCTACGGATCTCGGTAAGCACTTGCGGACGACGGACTTGAGCCACACCGCCGTCGCCTTCGCGGAACAAATTGCTTTGTCCGGACAATACGAAATAATTCAGACCGATCTTGAAGTCGTAGGCGCTGCTTCCGGGCACGGAAGAGATCGTTTTGACCGTCTTGTTCCTCAATTCGTCGGACAACGAAGCGTACGTTTGTTGCGCGCCGCCGACGGTAAAATTCATCCACTCGTCGGTGAAATAACTTCCCGCCGCGACATAAAGCTTTCCGTCTCGATCGGAAGCGAAGAGGTCGATACCTTTTTCTCCTTCGCTGAGGTCGGTATAATCTTTCGTCGTTCCGCCGATCTTTACAAGAACGGTATCCGTCAAGCCGTTGTTAACGCGGAACATATCTACCGTATAGTCTTTTAACCTGACGTTCACTTTTTGACTTCTCATCTGGTCGGACAATCTATCCAAAGAATCAAACGTCGTTCCTCTCACCGAAAATTCTTCCCACTCGTTATCCGTATACCAATAGCCGAGACGGATGGCCGCTCTGCCGCCGACGATCTCGACGATATACGGCTGTTGATCTTCTTCGCCGTTCACCACGACCGTCTTGCCGAGTTCGTCCATCGTAAAGTAAGTGGTACTGTACAAAACGACGACGCCGTTCAAAGCAAGGGGCAAATAGTAGTCCGTCATATCGTCGGAGCGATACACGGTCGCTTTTCTGATCTCCACTTTACCCGTTTCCGGATTCATACGGAACAGATCGCCCTCGTACATATCGGTGTAGATCATGATCTCTTCTTCCAGATCGATGGAAGAATTTTTTCCGAACGAATAGCGAACGAGCGTCTCGTATCTGGGCAAATAATGATCGACCTTAAGAACGAGCGTATATCCTTCGGGATCGCGAACGTACAGTTCTACCGGTTCCGCTTCTCCCGTTACCGTCACCTTTTGCGCTTTCATACCGGCGTTCAATCTGTCGTAATAGACGCGTTCTCCGTCGATCGTGAACGCTTCTCTCTCGTTCTTGTATTCTACGGCAAGCGTTTCGGCATAACCGTTGGCGTCCGTATACAAAGCGACGGAAGAACCGTTGACGTCCACTTCACGCGTTTTCTCCGCAGTCGTAAGGTCGTTATAGGAGACGAAGGAAGAAACGATATCCGCATAATTACGGAAAGCGAACACGGTGTACTTTTCGTACTTGTCGTCGTATTCCACCGCTTTTCTGATCTCCGCGTGGCCGTCGACGTTGTCGTACAACTTGCCGCTTCCGCTCACGGTGGCGACTGTTCTGCGCTTCTGGTCGTCGGACAAACTCTTATAGGGGACGAGCTCTCCCTTATACGTCGTTACGGGTTCGAATAACGTATCGTGATACAAAACGGCTTCCAATACCTCGGCGTAGCCGTCTCTGTCGGTATCGGCGTATAACTTTTTGCTGCCGCCTTTCGCCGTGACTTCCTGTTGCTTTTGCTTTTCCGTCAAGGCAAGATTACTGCCCGTATCCGAATAATATACGGGCATATCCGTCAGAATAAGCGAGAAGTTTTCCGAACCCATCGGCAAAACGCCGAATTTACGGAAGGTAGCGTAATAGTCCTCGTATTCTTCGCTTGTACGGACATAGGCGTAGCCGTCCCGATCGGAATAAAGATATTGCTTGTCCGTTTCTCCGACGACGTCTACTTTTTGTTCTTTCAGCGTCTGCGTCAGGGACGAATATGCAATGGGCTCTCCCGTATAAGTCGTCAGTTGCACCCACTCGGAGCCGTAACGGGCGGTGACGAGCACGTCGGCGTACCCGTCTCCGTCGCTATCGTTATAGAGATCGTAATAACGACCGTTTACCGACTTTCTCGGCACGACGCCGTTCAGACTCTCAAGCAGATCTTCATAATTCGTCTTGACCGTCGTTACGGTCACGGTATCATCGGTCGGGCTGTCCGCCGCGTACAAAGCGGAATAGACGTATTCGAGGAAGTAAGATCCTTCCGCGCCGACGTTGGTGATAACGGGATTGCTCCACGTCAATTCATAAGAAGGATTGACGAGATAGTTGTTACCGCTGCTGAGACCGGAGATATAGGACATATCGAATCTTATTTCATGCTCCATACCTTTGTCGTCCAAGAAGACGAACGCCGGCTTCGTACCGATCACATAGCTGGTAGAATCGTAATAATTGGCGACATACTTGCCCTGAATATTCGTTCCTTCGTAATCGCGCGGATCAAAGGTATCCTCCGTCAGCAGATTGCCGTCGGTGTCGTAGACGTTGAACTTGACGTGACTGAACTTCCGGACGCCTACGTTCAGACGAAGGGCGATCAATTGTCCGTGGAAACGGGTGTGGATATAGACGGTGCCGCCGGCAGGTTTGACCAGTTTTTCCTGGTTATCGCCGTACTTATAAATATCGAACGCCCAATCAAAGCGGGAAACGGTCGTATTGCCGTCGTCGTCGGTAGACGAGTTGCTGTACTTTCTGGCGATATATTCGTTCTGCACCGAAAGCTGATACAGCACGCTCCTTTCCCAAGCGAACACGATATCGAAAACATATTGCGCGAAGTAGTCGGAAATAAACCGTTCCTCCGCGGCATGATAGTCGTTATAGAAGCGCTCCTGCGTCGCATATCCGGCGGGGTTGAAATTATTGGTGTCGGACAAATACGCGTATTTTGCGAGCAAATATTCGTACGGATCGATGTCGATCTCGTCCACGACGGGCACGTTGGCTTCGTAATATTCCAATTCGTAATACACGGTGCCTTCCATGAACTTCGAGTCGGCGGTAAGAACGTACTTGTCTCCGGAAAGAACGTAGAAGGTATTGGCCGGAATGACCTCGCCAGGGGTCGCCACGGAAGAGTCGGCGGGACGATAAACGTAGTTGTCCTTATCGTATACGACGGCGTATTCGGTGGTGTCGATCTCTCTGTTGGTCACGACGATACGACAGGGGAAAACGGTCTCGCCCATCATACCTTCGGCAACGATTATTTCCGTCACGACGAAATAACCTCTCAAGGTCACCATATTCCAGTCGATCACGAAACGGCAAGGGAAGGTCGTCCATTCGCTCTGATTCCACTTACTGCGGACGTGCGGCGTTTCGTTCTCCGGCGTCCAGGTCTCGATGCCGGTAGTACGGCTCGGGTCGGTACAGACGTTGAATTGATAAGAGTCGATAAGGGGCTCGGCGGGTTCCATCACGAATAACGCAATAGGATCGTAATACATATCGACCAATCGCCCGTCGTCGTCATAGATGGAAACGACGTTGTATTCATCCTCGGTACTGTAGTACTGGGGCGGCCAAGTCGTATTGGTATCGTAATAAACACTGTGCAAAGCGCCGAGTTCGGCCGACACTCTGGAAGTGAGAGTCAGATAATACCGTCTCGTCTCTCCCATGAAGCTGCCGTTGGTGCGGGGCGAATATTGCGTCTTGCAGTATGCGGTGACTTCGACCGAATCGGGATCGTATTCGAATAACAGCCTGCGGTATTCAGCCTTATAGATATAGACGTAATCGCCGGCTAAGTGATCTTCTCCGTCTTCTTCGTACTGAAGAGCCTTTTCCATATCAAAATAGTAATAGCTCTCTCCCGCGTCGTAGAATACGACGTCACGGAGTCCCTGCCAATAGATATAGATCGTCTCGTCCGCGCCTTGGGACACGAACTCGTCCGCCACCTCGCGACGCACGTTATAATAGGTGTTGTAATAATATTTGTTTTGCTCCTGCGTTACGAGTCCGGACAACGTACGGAGCGAAAATTTAACTTGGGCGATATCCTGATTTTCCGCGCCTTCTCTTTCAAAGAAAGAGTTGGCCGCCACTTCTATCGGTTCTCTCGTAATGGTCTTTTTCGCTCCCAATTCGAACACCATGATAGTGCCCTCTTGAATCAACGTTCCGTCGTCCAACAAGACGTCTTCCGGATAAACGTAGAAGTCGTAGTCGAGCGGTTCGTACTCGTCGCGATAATCCTGATAGAAATGCGTGCGAAGGGTATCGTGCAAAGCGGTCGTATAAGGATTGACTCCGGTGATATCCTTAAACGATCCGACCTGATACATGTAATACTTATTTTTGATCCCCTGCAGACCTTTTACGCGGTACGTAAAACCGGCGTTGACCTTGATGTTGCCGATCAAGCCTTTAACGCGGAACAAACTCTGCAAAGTATCGTTACTGGAGGTGATCTCCATTTGCTCCGGTTCGGGAACGACGTACGCGTCCTTACACAATGCGGAGATGATACTGGTAAGAGAAAGGTTAAAATCGTTATCCGCAAAAGAGGATACGTTATCGGAAATGGAGGTCTCGCCGTTCATATAAGCGGTCATAGACGCCATAAAGACGTCCTCGCGGATCTTCATCTTCGGGATAGCCTGCTGTCCGTTTTTATAGACGCATTCGATACTGACCCAGATATAACCCATCGCGTGCTCGGCGTCGCTTTTTTCTTTCGGGTCGGCACTGTTCAACTTCTTATACATTTCGTTATTGAAACTGACGTCGTCCGAACTCAAACGGATAATGACGGTATCCGTGCCCATGATCCGCAGCGTCAGGTCGAACGCGCTCCTGCCTTCTCGCTTCCAAACGCCGGTCGGGTCGCCCTCCGGCACTTTGATGCCGTCGTCGTTGACGTAATTATCCGTAACGAACTGATCGTAAATCAGTTCAAAAGTAAGGCCGGTATTGCTGGCGAGAACGTACGGCGTATTAAGACCGGAACTTTCGCCGATGGTGGCGGAAAGCAATTTGCTTAAATCGACCGTCTCTTGCGAGCTGAACACGAAGTTGCCGTCCAGCGTACCGGAATAAGTATATATTTCTCCGAGCGGTTTAAACCGGCTGAAGTCGATATCGGCGATGGGCACCGCTTCACCGAAGTGAGTGGGCGTCAATTCCAATTTCCACATCATGTTCGACGGTTCGCCCGGTTCTACGCCGAGGTTGGTGTACATGATCATTGTCATAAGATTGGTATCGACGTCGAGCGTCAGCGTAAAGTACGTCTTTTCGACCATCAATTCGGCGCTGGGAATACCGAGCATAATGGCGAGTTGGTCGAGAGTGTACGGCAAAACGGAGTCGACGATATTAATAAGTTGTCTGGTGGTAAAGGTACCGGCGCCCGTTTCTTCCAACATCTGTTTGATAAGTTCGATATCGACGAGCAAGGTTTCGGTATTGGCCGAGAAAAGGCTCTCCTGTTTTTTCAGAAGAACGGCGTTATAAACGTACTCTTCCACGTACTCCCGGATATAGTTTTCATCGTATTGCCCGCGCATAGACTCGCGGATCTCCTCCACCGCCCTGCTGTTGAGCAGCTGTTCGCGATATATTCTTTCGTCTTCCGTCGTGAATTCTATTTTTTCCGTGATAGAGGTCTTGGCCATGATGTATTCGAGAGCCTTGTTCTTTTTATCGCTCGTAGCCGGGTCCAAAATGCCGTCGACGATACTGACGATGACGTTATTGATCAAAATATTGAATCGTTTTAAAGCGTGAGCGAGGTCAAGATGCTCGTCGTACACCTGCGGGAAACCGAGATATTCCAAGTCGATCCACCCGTACAGATATTCCAGACCGGTGATATCGAGGTAAGAACGCTCGTTTTTATAATAAATACCGAACGCAAGTTCTCCGTTTGCTATGTCGCGGAATTCGATAAAGACGTTGTTGGTCGTATTGTCGACCGGGTTCATATCCGTCCTGATCAAAGCGTCGAACTGAGAGTCCCACGACGGCACGTACAACTTGCCTTTGAATTCGTAGTTACCGTAATCGAACTCTTTATACCAGTCTTTGTTCTCGACGTCCAGTCCCGACTCCGGATAGACCCACCCGTAGTCGAACGTGACGTGACAGGTATACGTAAACGGCGTATTGTTTTGACTTCGAGTAACGCCCGTGAAATCGAATATGGCGTTTGTTAAGACGTTATTGACGTTTTCTTTATCCGGCGATATCCTCGAGTCCATATCGGCGAGGATGGTGCTGATGGTCGCATTTGCGACGGCGGAAAAACGGAAACCGAGATACTTATAGGTCAAGGGGTCCCACTTTCTGCCGAAAGGACCGAACAATCTGTACAACAAAGGCGTGACTTTATCGCTGACACTGGTAAGGTTCATCGCCGGGAAGAAGATGCCGATGATATCGTCGTTGACGGTACGCTTATGTTCGTTGACGATAATGTTGAGGTACTTGCTGATGTCGTTGGTACCGGCGTCGGCGCCTATTCCCAAAGATGTAAGAAGGCCTTCGACGGACAGATGGACGAGCAAGCGGATCATCTGTTGATACAAAACGGTGTCGCCGAACTCGGGAAAACTGCGACGGGCGCCCTGGATATCGACGTAAAGGATATTACCGGGATCGTCGCTGTTACTGTTCAGTCCGTCGAAATACAGTCCGATCATGACTTCGTTGGTGGCGCCGTTATACCACTCTATGGAAATGTCGCTCTTCTTGATGGCTTCGTTATGGATCTCAAGCGCGTTGACGAGAGTACGCGTGCCTTCGGCGTTGTTTTCGTCGTAGTAGTTACCGTTCTCGTAATATTTATAGATCGGGTTCCCATCATCGTCTTCGTACGGATAGGTATAGAGATAGGCGTTGACGCGGAGCTCGAAGTTGCCGGCGGTCTGGTTTTCTTCGTCGAGAAGGTCGATGGCGTAATTAACGCCCATATAATAACCGGTGTCCACGAAAGAAGTGCCATCGAGATAGGTGCGGAGAGAGTTGATGGATTCAACGAATTCGTCGATCGCTTGTTCTTTGGTGGTATGGTCTTTGTAGATTTCGTTCAGAGAGCCTTGACGGATGTAGTACGTCTGCTGTTTAACGGGTTCTTCGATGTTGATCAGTTTGTCTTCCGAACTGGATGAACAACCCGTAAGTAACATCGCGAACATCAGCGCAAAAATAACGCATGATAAAAAGTGTTTCGCTAATCGTCTCGTACTCATAAAATCTCTTCTCCGCTAACCGGTCGCGCGAGCGCACGCCGCATTTAGTATTATTTATTATATATTTATAGCGCGCGGTTGTCAATACCCGTTTCCGCCCATTTTTTTTAAAGAAAAATTTAAGGAGCGACAAAAGCGTTCTTTTTTTTCGTTTTGCCCTTAATTTGTTTGCAAAAAGGAGAAAATAATGCTATATTGACCCCGATGAAAATTTTGGAAACATGCAACGTTTCTTATTCTTACAAAACGGACGGAGAAGAAACGATAGGCGTTAAAAACGTATCCTTAAGCGTGGAACGGGGAGAATTTTTGGTGCTCCTCGGGCATAACGGCTGCGGAAAAAGCACTTTGGCCAAACTGACCAACGGTCTTCTCATGCCCGACGAAGGCACGATCACCGTCTCCGGCATCCCCACTTCGGACGAAGATCGTATTTACGAAGTGCGCAGCAAAGTGGGCATGGTCTTCCAAAACCCGGACAATCAGATGGTTGCGTCCGTCATTGAAGACGACGTCGCATTCGGCCCGGAAAACCTGGGCGTCGAACGCTCCGAGATCGTAAAAAGAGTGGAATGGGCTTTGAGATCCGTCGATATGGAAAAGTACCGTAAGGGCACGCCGTTCAAACTGAGCGGCGGACAAAAACAGCGCGTCGCCATCGCCGCCGTCCTCGCCATGAAGCCGGAGATCCTCATCCTGGACGAAAGCACGGCCATGCTCGACCCCGCCGGTCGCGAAGAGGTCCTTTCCGTCGTAAAACGACTCAACAAAGAAGAAGGGATGACGGTCATCCTCATCACGCACTATATGGACGAAGCCGCCGACGCCGACCGCGTCGTGGTCATGAGCGAAGGTAAGATCGTCGCGTCCGGCGCGCCGATAGAGATTTTTTCCGATCGGGAACTTATTTCCCGGTGCCGCCTGCAAGCTCCCGTTTGCTGCGGCGTTATGCATAAACTGAACGCTTTGGGATTCCGCGTAAATCCGGTGTTGACCGACGAAGAAGCGGCGGAGGAAATATGTCGATTGAAATAAAAAACCTCTCCTGCGTCTACGGCGTCCGTACCCCGTACGAAAAAAAAGCGCTCGATAATATTTCTTTTACCGTAAACGAAGGCGAAAGCGTCGGACTGATCGGCATGACGGGCAGCGGAAAAAGCACCCTTTTGCAACACCTGAACGGATTGATCAAACTCAAATCCGGTTCCGTCAAAGTATTCGATATCGACTTATCCAAGCGTCGTCCCGACCTCATGAAACTGCGTAAACACGTCGGGATGCTCTTTCAATACCCCGAGTATCAACTTTTTGCCGACACCGTTAAAGACGATATTATGTTCGGGCCCCTTAATTTCGGCATGAAAAAACCGGAGGCGGAAGAAGCGGCCGCAAGAGCGGCGGAACTGACCGGCCTTAACTGGGAAGACGTCAAAGACCGCTCTCCTCTCGAACTGAGCGGCGGACAGAAGAGACGCGTGGCCATCGCCGGCATCCTCGCCTACTCTCCCGATATCCTCGTCCTCGACGAACCGACGGCCGGGCTCGACCCTCTCGGCAAAAAAGAAATGCTCGACCTTATCGCGTCGCTCCGCAAGACTACCGTATCCACCGTCATTACCGTCAGTCACAACATGGACGAGATCGCCGAATATTGCGATCGCGTCATCGTGCTGTCCGACGGAAAGCTACTCTACGATACCACGCCGGCGAAGCTCTTTTACGAAGAAGATCTCGCGCCCCTTCACCTGCAACCGCCGCACGCCGTACGTATCGTGCGATTGTTGGAAAACAAAGGCATACGCCTGCCGCACGACGTCCTGACCGAAGATCAACTCGTAGCCGCGATCAAAGAATATTTTTCCGGAGGCGGTCATGCGTAACGTAGCTTTCGGACAATATTACCCGACCGGTTCTTTTATACACAGGCTGGATCCCCGTACAAAACTTTTCGCCGGGATCGTCTTTATCGCGGCGGCCTTCGTGGCCGACTCGTACTGGGCGTACCTTGCTTGTTACGCGTTTTTGATATTCGTTATTTTGGTATCCAAAATTCCGATATTGCAGGTCCTAAAAACGATAAAGTCAGTTTTCTTTATTATCCTTCTTTCCGTTATCCTGAACGTTTTTTTCCATCACGAAGGGAAGGTCCTTGTGTCCTGGTGGAAAATAAAAATAACCGCGGGCGGACTGCTTTATTCCGGACAGATCATCCTGAGACTCATGTTTCTGGTTCTGTCCACTTCGCTCATCACGCTGACCTCCACGCCGACCGAATTGACGGACGGATTGGAGAAAGTCATGTCTCCCTTAAAGTACCTCCGCTTCCCCGTCCACGACGTCGCCATCATTATGTCGATCGCGCTCCGTTTTATTCCGACGCTGATGGAAGAAACGGATAAGATCACCATGGCGCAGAAAGCGCGCGGCGCGAAGTTCGACACGGGCGGTCCTTTCGCTCGGGCGAAAGCGCTTTTACCCGTTCTTATCCCCCTTTTCGTTTCCGCTTTTCGTCGCGCGGACGAGCTTGCGTTCGCACTCGACGCCCGTTGCTATAACGCGACGGAGGCGCGCACGAAAATGAAGATACTCCGTTTCGGTTGGAAAGATCTGACCGCCTTTTTGTTCCTTGCGCTCTTCCTGACCGTGATCGCCTTTTTCCGATCGGGCTTTTTCGGACTGCTATGAAACGTATCCTCTTGACCGTCGAATACAAGGGCACCCGGTACGCCGGATGGCAGCGGCAAGAAAACGCGCTTGCCGTCCAGCAAGTATTGGAAGAAGCCCTGGAAAAAATGTTACAACAAAAAGTCGTCCTTATCGCCAGCGGCAGAACGGACGCAGGCGTCCACGCGCTCGGTCAAAAAGCGCACTTCGATTACGACGGGGATTTTCCGCTCGAAAAAATGCCCGTCGCCTCTCAAAGTCTTTTGCCCGAAGACATCGCTATTCTGCGCGCCGAAGAAGTATCTTCCGACCTGCATGCGCAGTATTCGGCCAAGAAAAAGACCTACCGATATCAAACCTATCTTTCGCGGGAAAACCATCCCCTGCTCAACGATACCTACGCACCCATACCCTATGCGGAAAGTTATTTCGATTTTTCCAAAGTGGAGAAGGCCGCAAAAGACCTTATCGGCACGCACGACTTCGCCGGATTCGCCAATAAAGGCAGTCAGGTGCGCTCTACCATACGCACGATATACGATGTGAAAGTCAAAAAAGAGGGTATGTTCATCACTTTTGATATAACGGGCAACGGATTCCTGTACAACATGGTGCGCATCATCGCCGGAACGTTGATCTATATCGGTCTCGGAAAACGAAGTACGGATTCCGTAAAAAAGATTTTGGAGACCCAAAACCGCAATTTGGCAGGAAAAACATTCCCGCCGCAAGGACTTTGTTTATTGAACGTCGAATACGACGTTTGATCCCTTCGTTTCTTCTTCGAGTTCCCGATAAACCGCGTCTGACAGCATTTGAAAAAGTCCGTCGTCTTTTTGTCCGCACGGCGCTTTGTCGCACTCAACGGCGCGCTGACACGGATATCCCGCGCTGGTCACGATTATCTCGTCCGCTCTCTTCATTTCTTCGGGAGAAAAGCGTCTTTCGACCACGGGAACAGCCAGTTCTTTACACGCGGAAAGAAGGTGCCGCCTTCCGATCCCGTCCAACGTACAAAAGCACGGAGGCGGCGACAAAAGGACGCCGCCGGACAGAATATGCACGTTGCTGTGCGCGCACTCGGAGACCTCCCCGTCTCGTACGAAAACGGCCTCGTCGCACCCGGCGTCTTCGGCTTTTTGCGCTGCCAAAACGTTGGGCATCAGATTGAGCGTCTTTATGTCGCACAGGTCGTACCTCGTATCCGTTGTCGTACAAAGTCGCAACGTTTTGCCTTGCGGCGCGATTCTTTTCGGATAGATCATAATAAGAAGATTCCCCGTTTTTCCGCGTTCCGCGTGGTACCGTACGGAAGTGCCGCACGAAGCCTGGAAGTACACGAAAAGGTCTTCATCGTCGCATAGTCCGACCCCGAGCCGCAAAAACGACGTCACTTCTTTTTGGGTATACGGCAAGCGTATTCCGATCCTTTCGAGACCGTGAAAAAATCTTGTCACGTGTTCTTGCTCGGCAAATATGATCTTATTTTTCGTATAAGCGGCGTCGTAAATGCCGTCGCCGAAATAAAAAGCTCTGTCGAGCGCGGGCACAAACAGTTTTTCAAGCGGTTCCCACCTTCCGTTATAAAATCCGACGTTTTTCATAGTCACAATATATGCTCAAATCGAAAAAAAAGACCGTCCGAAGCCTTTTTTTACCGTTAAAAAAACGATTCGATCCGAAAACGGTTTTTTTTAGAGACATTTTGTGATATAATAGACCTACTGCGGAAAACAGGAGGTAATCGTATGAGTATTTTGGAAGTAAACAACGTAACGAAGACGTATAAAGGTCGTCGCGGCGGCGCTCCCATCGAAGCGGTAAAAGATTTCTCTTTTACGGTGAACGGCGGCGAGATCGTCGGCTTCGTCGGTCCCAACGGCGCCGGAAAATCGACCATGCTGAAGATGATCACCGGCCTTGCCATTCCCACTTCGGGACAGATCTTCATCGACGGACACGATATCGCCAAAGAACGCGTTCAGGCGCTATCTTCGGTAGGCACCATCATCGAAAATCCGGATATGTATCTCGATTGGACCGGAGAAAACAATCTCAAATATCTTTTCGATCTGCAAAACGCGACCAAAGCGAGCAAAGCCGAACGCGACGCGACCATCGAAAAAGTTCTGAAATTGGTCGGATTATACGACCGCAGACAAGATATCACCCGGAAGTATTCTTTAGGTATGAAACAGCGTCTCGGTATTGCGCAGGCGCTCCTCAATAAGCCTTCTCTTCTCATCCTGGACGAACCGACCAACGGTCTCGATCCCGAAGGGATCAAAGAAATAAGAGATATCCTTACTCACCTTGCCACGACCTATCGCATGGGTATTCTCGTATCCAGCCATCTACTGTCGGAAATGCAACTGATGTGCAACCGCTTCATTATCATCGACAAAGGGAAGAAGGTGTCCGATATGACGGCAGAAGAAGTCGGAAAGACGGCCGGCCCCGTTATGGTCCTTTCTACCGATAACGTCGCCCTCGCCGTCGGCGTGCTTTCCGAAAAATTCGACATAAAGGCCAAAATCGTTAACGGAAAACTGGAATTCAGCTCCGATCTTCCGTCCGGAGAGATCATGAAAGAACTGATCCTGTCCGGCGTCACCGTCAACGAGTTGACCGTCAAGAAGAACTCTTTGGAAGACGTGTTCATTCGTTCCACCCACGGACGCGGCGGCATGGAAGAAATCTTCCCCGATCTTGCGCAAAAGGAGGAAAAGTAAAATGTTAGGCAGAATTTACACGGGAGAACTGAAAAAAATCGTACGACCCAAAGCCATGATCGTGCTGACCGTCGTTTTGGCCGTTTTTTTATTGATCTACGCGATCGTTTATAACTTTATCGGCAATTTAAATCAAATCATCGTCTCCTCCGGCGTACTCGATCAGGAGACGATCGCGGGAACGGACGAAGAAGAACCTGCCGCATTGTCGGACGAAACCATAGACATCGTTATTCAGACCTGTCGGAAACAACTGGACGGTCTGCAAGAAGATTACAAAGGAAAATTCGGCTATCGTTATTATTCGTCCGTTTTTTCCGTCAAGGCGCAACTGAAAGCGCTTGAATTCATGAAAGAAACCAAGTTGTACGACGCGAAGATAATGGGCGTAAATTATTCGCTCAACGCGCTGACGTCGGAAACGACGGCGGACGGATTCGCCGAGGACTACATGGGCGTCGTTACATCCGTCATCGCCATCTACGCTATCGTCCTGGGCGCCGGGCTACTCGCCGACGAATACCGCAACGGCACGATCAAGTTGCTTCTGACTCGTCCGATCTCGAAAAACCAATTGATCACGGCAAAACTGCTCGCGGCGTTGACCGTCTGCGGCTCTTTCATGGGTGTCTTTTCTTTGCTCGGATATATTTACGGTCTGATCGCGTTCAAATCCGCCACGAACGAAAGCGTCTATCTCGTATTCAATGCGACCTCGGTGATCAAGTCGACCGTCGGCGCCTTCGTGTTCGGCGATTTCATCATGCAACTGGCGCGAGTCGCGATCATGATGATGGTCGCCTATTTCCTCGGCACCCTTTCCCGAAAAAAGACGACGGGGATCATCGTCGCTTTACTGATCCAACTGGGCATCGTTTCGGGTATACTCGGATTGCTGCCTGTTCAGATCGGACTGCTCGTGCCCAACCTGTCTTTGATGAATTATTTTAACGCGAGCGCAAGCGTGCCCACGTACGGAAACTTCTTTATTTCTTTCGTCGTCGATCTGGTCTATATCGCGGCGGTAACGTTCGGGCTGTATTACTCGGTCAATAAACG